>JBKJYX010000028.1:0-4891 GCA_046715575.1 Sphingomicrobium sp.
TGCGCTCGCCGGTCAGGAACGGCCGGTCGCGTTCGTCGACGTCGCTGGTGATCAGGCGCGCGCTTTCGGCATCGGTGCGCGCGACGAGGACGGTCGGGACCCCGCAAACATCGGCGGCGAGCCGCGCGGCGTCGAGGTTGCGGATCGCGGCTTGCGTGGGGATCAGCACCTTGCCGCCGAGGTGGCCGCACTTCTTCTCCGACGCGAGCTGGTCCTCGAAGTGAACCCCGGCGACCCCGGCCTCGATGTAGGCCTTCATGATTTCGAAGCAGTTCAAGGGCCCGCCGAAGCCGGCCTCGGCGTCAGCCAGGATCGGCGCGAACCAGTCGCGCTTGGCGCCGCCTTCCATATGCTCGACCTGGTCGGCGCGGCTCAGCGTGCGGTTGATCCGCCGGGCCAGCTCGGGTCCGGTGTTGGCCGGGTAAAGCGACTGGTCGGGATACATCGCGCCGGCGGTGTTGGCGTCGGCCGCCGCCTGCCAGCCCGACAGATAGATCGCCTGCAACCCAGCGCGGACCATTTGCATCGCCTGGTTGCCGGTGACGGCGCCGAGCGCGCGGACGGGCTCATCGGCCTGGAGCAGCTCCCAAAGCCGCAGCGCGCCGCGCCGCGCCAGCGTGTGCTCGACCGGGAACGACCCCCTCAGCCGCAGCACGTCGTCGACGGTGTAGGGCCGCTCGATGTCGGCGAAGCGCCCGGTCGGAGCACTGACAACCTGGCTGAAATCGGACATCGCGGACCCCTTTTCTGGTTCGATGCCGGAGCTAACCCCATCCAATTTTGAAAAGATGCAGCGAAAAGAGCCAAGATGTCAGTTTGTGACTTGTGCTATTTGTAAATTTCTTCACAATCTCACCAATCGAGATGCCTCAACGCAAGCTCCTGCTCGGCGCCCGCCTCAAGCGCCTTCGCCGCGACCGCGGCCTCAACCAGAGCACAATGGCCGACCAGCTCGGGATCTCGGCTTCTTACTTGAACCATCTCGAGCGCAACCAGCGGCCGGTGACCGCCGGCATCCTGCTGCGGCTGGCGGAATCGTTCGACATCGACGTCAAGGCTTTCGCCGCGGAGGGCGGCGAAGTCGCCGGCGCCGACCAACTGGCCGAGATCTTCTCCGACGGCATGCTCTCAGACCTCGGCGTCGGCCGCTCCGAGCTCATCGAGCTGGCCGACAATGCCCCGACGGTCGCGGAAGGAATCACCCGGCTTTACACCGCGCTGCGCGAGCTCCACCGCCAGCCGGCCGGCGAGGAAGGGGCCGACCCGCGCGTGCTGATCACGCCGGAGACCTGGGTGCGCGATTACATCCAGGCGCAGCGCAATCATTTCCCCGAGCTCGAGGAGGGTGCCGAGACGCTTGGCGGCGGGTTGAGCGATCCGCTGTCCGTGGCCGAGCCGCTGCGGCGGCGATTGAAGGAGGCTTATGGCGTCGAGGCCAAGGTAGTGCCGCCCGAAATGCTCGACGACGCCAGCCAGCATTATGACGGGCAGCGGCGGACGCTCCTCTTGTCGGGGCTGCTGCGGCCGGAGAACCGGACCTTCGGCCTCGCTTACCAACTTGCGCTGCTCGAGTTCGGGCCGCTGATCGAGCGCATGGTCGGCGCCGCCCGGCCGCCCGATGCCGGCAGCCGCAGCCTGCTCCACATGAGCTTCGCCAATTACGCGGCTGGGGCGATCATGATGCCCTACGGCAAGTTCCTCCGCGCCGCCGAGGAGCACCGCTACGCCATCGACCGGCTGTGCGGCCAGTTCGGCGCCAACGTCGAGCAGGTCGCGCACCGCTTCACCACCTTGGGCCGGTCAGGCGCGCGCGGCGTGTCGTTCTTCATGCTGCGGGTCGACCCGGCGGGCAACATCTCGAAACGCTACGCCGGCGAAAGCTTCCCCTTCTCGCACTTCGGCGGCACCTGCCCGCGCTGGAACCTGCACGCCGCCTTCCAGACGCCCGGCCAGACCATCCGCCAGATCATCGAAACGCCCGACGGCCAGCGCTTCTTCACCCTCAGCCGGACGATCGAGCGGCCGATCCGCCCCGACCTGCGCGACGACAGCCTGCTCGCCGTCGGCCTCGGCTGCGACCTCAAGCACGCCAGCCGGATCGCCTATTCCGACGGGCTCGACCTGCTCAATACGCCGGCGACTCCGGTCGGGCCTGCCTGCGCGATCTGCCCCAGGATGCAGTGCCCGTACCGCGCGACGCCGCCGGCCGGGCGGATGCTGGCGGTGCACGAAAACCGCAAGACCATCTCGCCCTACCCGTTCATTCCCGCCTAAAAATTGGTTCACGCGGAGACGCGGAGGCGCGGAGAGGAAGCGCATGGCAATAACCCTGTTCTTCTCCGCGGCTCCGCGTGCACAATATCTTTTGGAGCCGCGCTCGCAATGCCGTGGGTCAGGGGGCGACGGGGTCGCGTTCTAGGGCGGGGCGGTCCCATTTCGCTAGGTCGGCGGCGGCTTCGTAAGTTGACTGCAGAAAGGCTGAGAGGATGGCGTCGGGGTCGTTTGCCGCTCGCACTTCGGCATAGGGCAGGACGAACTCGCCGTAGGCCTCGTCGAATCGGCCATTGACGATTTTTGCCGCGCGAAAGCCTGCCGGCTCGGGATAGGCGTAACTGTAGAAGAAGGGCTCGACCGGCAGCACGCCTCCGGCCCAGAAACCGGCGCTCGACTCTTCGTGGCTGTAGGCTTCGCGGGTGATTCGGTCGGGAAGGCCGGGCACGCCGCCCGGGTGCATGGGCGCGGGCTGGCCAGAGAAGCGGGTGACAGCGAGGTCGAAGCCGCCCCACCAGAAATGCACCGGGCTGGCCTTGCCGAGGAACCCGGCGCGGAAATGTTCGAACACCGGCATCATCGCCGCCAGCGCCTCGCGTAGCCGGTCGGCGGAATTGCGGTCGTAGTGGCGGGGCGCTTTGTCCTCGGCGAACGGCACCGCCCCTTCGATCTCGCTCGGCGTACCGTTGAAAGTCGACGGCAGGCCATTGCGGTCGAGCATGGCGACCAGTCGCGAATGAAGCGCCGAAATGCTGCCGGCATTCAATGGCAATTCGTCGCGCGATTCGTCGCTGACCCAGAGCACGATCGCATGCCGGCACAGGTCAAGCACCAAAGTGAAGGTGCGGCCGTCGCCAGCGGCGGCCGGCAAGGTCTCGAGCCCGTTGGCCCGCGGCTGCAGCGCGACGTGCCAGCCGTGGTTGGTCCAGGGGGCGTGAGCGACGCGGAGCTTGCCCAGCATCTGCGCGGCGAGGTGCAGGACCGCCAGCGTCGGCGAATCCCGCGCAACGTCCAGCTGTGGCCAGGCTGCGTTGTCCATCGCCATCCTCCTTACCCGTCATTGCGAGCGGCGCGAAGCGATCCAGAAATTGTTCACGACTATGAATCTTCTGGTGTCCAGGACCTGGCCGAGGTCGCAATGACGAGGGTTTCATTTTGTGGCTCGGCACGGCTAGAGCCGCTAGGCATGGCGGGCGACACGGACATCATCGAGCAGATCGAAGGCGCGGGCGATCTCGCGGCGTTGGAGAAGCTGCGCGTGACGGCGCTCGGCAAGTCCGGGTCGATCACCGCGTTGCTGAAATCGCTGGGGTCGATGGACGCCGAGACGCGGGCGGCGGAAGGGCCGAAAATCCACGCCCTGCGTGAAGCCGTGACGTCCACCATTGCAGCCCGCAAGGCGGCGCTCGACGCGGCCGATCTCGATAAACGCCTGGCCACCGAACATCTCGACCTGTCGCTGCCCGCGCCGGAATCGCCCGAGGGCACGGTGCACCCGGTGAGCCAGGTGATGGGCGAGCTGGCCGAGATCTTCGCCGACCTCGGCTTCGCCGTCGCCGAAGGGCCCGAGATCGAGGAGCAATGGTATAATTTCACCGCGCTCAACATGCCCGAGAACCACCCGGCGCGAGCGATGCACGACACCTTTTATTGCGAGCCACGCGACGGGCAGACCGAGCCGAAGGTGCTGCGGACGCACACCTCGCCGGTGCAGATCCGCGCCATGCAGGCGCAGGGCGCGCCGCTCCGGATCATCGCGCCCGGCCGGGTTTATCGCTCCGACAGCGACGCGACGCACACCCCGATGTTCCACCAGATCGAGGGGCTGGTGATCGAGCGCCACATTCACTTAGGCCATCTGCGGTGGACGCTGGAGACCTTCCTCAAGGCGTTCTTCGAGCGCGACGACATCGCCATCCGCATGCGCCCATCCTATTTCCCATTCACCGAGCCGTCGGCCGAAGTCGACGTCGGCTGGTCCATCGAGAAAGGCCGCCGCGTCGTCGGCGGGACCGAGGGCTGGATGGAGGTGCTGGGCTCGGGGATGGTCCACCCGCGGGTGATCGCCGACTGCGGACTCGACCCCGACGAGTGGCAGGGCTTCGCGTTCGGCACCGGCGTCGACCGGCTGGCGATGCTCAAATACGGCATGGACGATTTGCGCGCCTTCTTCGACGCCGATCTGCGTTGGCTCAGGCATTACGGGTTTCGCGCATTGGATGTGCCGACGCTGTCGGGCGGGGTGGGCGCGTGAAGTTCACCCTCTCGTGGCTCAAGGAGCATCTCGACACGGATGCGTCGGCGGAGGAGATCGCGGAGAAGCTGACCGCGATCGGGCTCGAGGTCGAGGAGCTGACCAACCCGGCCGCGGCGCTCGCCCCGTTCAAGGTCGCCAGGGTGCTCGCCGCCGACAAGCACCCGCAGGCGGACAAGCTGCAGGTGCTCACCGTCGATGCCGGTGACGGCCCGGTGCAGGTGGTGTGCGGGGCAGCCAACGCGCGGGCCGGGCTGCTCGGCGTGTTCGGTCCGCCCGGCACGACCATCCCCGGGACCGGGCTGCTGCTCAAGGTGGCGGCGATTCGCGGCGTCGAATCGCACGGCATGATGTGCTCGGTCCGCG
>JBKJYX010000029.1:0-6677 GCA_046715575.1 Sphingomicrobium sp.
GCCTGGGGGTGGGCCTGGGCAAATTCGTTCGCCAGCCGGGTGAGTGCGGTGTATTCGGCACTGTAATAGCCGAGCAGATCACCAGACATCGTGGGTGTCACCGACGGTGATCTCACCGCTGGTGGTATCCAGCGAGACGGGCAGATTGAGCGGGATGTCGGCCGCCGGGGTGCGGATATAGCCTTCCACGCGCAGGCGCAGGTCGGGGCCCAACGTGTCCGTGTGGTCGCGCAGGGTGACGGTGACGGCGTGCAGGCGCGGTTCGAACTGGCGGATGGCGGCGGCGATTTCGCGGCGCAGGATTTCACGCTGCGCGGTGAGATTGAAGGCGCCGGCGGAAAAGTCCGGCAGGCCGAAGCTGAGCAGGCTTTTGCGCAGCGGGGCGTGGCGGTCCGGGACCGAGCGCCAGGGGCGGTTGGCGTTGAGCAAGGCCGTGAGATCGCGGCGCACGGCGGCGGCCAACGCGTCTTCGTCGGTGCGCGTGCGGGCTGGGCTGTCATCCATGTCCAGCAGCCGGTCGAGTAGCGACGGGGTGAGGGGCGCGCTCTCGCTCATTTTTGTGAGGCCATCATGTCACCCGTTCGATGCTGGAAATGTCGAGGATGGCGCGGCCGTCTTCGCCCGCGAGGAAGACCCGCTGGCCGCGGCCGCGCGCGAGCCCGTCGGTGAGGTCTTGCCAGTCGGTGGTGCGGCCGAGCCGCAATGCTTCATCATCGCTTTCGGAACTGGTCGGCGCGTAGGCGACGGGGATATAGACGTCGCCGTCGGGCCCGTCCTGCACTTTCAGGCTGGCGCGGCGCCAGAACAGGTCGCGCGGGCTTTCCGGCTTGTGCAGCGTCATGAAGACGAGGCGTTCGATCGGCAGCCAAAGATATTTGCCGGTGGGGGTGAGGATTTCGAGCGTACCGCCAAGCAGGTCGTCGACATCGCGGAGATCGGCGACCTGTGTGCCGTCGATCTTGAATGGCGTGACTGGGCGGAGTGTTTCTGCTTCGCCGATATGCTTTGTGGCCTCGACGAGATTGCCCTCGCGCAGGGCGACCACCGCGGCGAGCGCGGATTGCTGGCTCGGGGTGGGCCCTTCGGGCAGGAATTCGGGCAGGCGGCCGTCGCTGAGGAGTTGGCGGCGGGCTTGCTCGGCGCGCAGCAGCTGACGAAATTCCGCGATGGTGATGGCGTAGGACGGGTCGAGCGAGGCGGCGGCGTCCAGCATGCGTTCGGAGCGTTCCAGATCGCCGGTGAACAGCAGCAGTTCGGCCAGCACCATGCGCGGGCCGGCCGCCGCGGTGGCTTTGCGGACCTCCGCGGTGGCGGCGGCGATCGCATCGGCGAGTTGGCCGGCGCGGAACAGATCGTTGACGCTGGTGGAGTCGGACATGCCGGTTGTCCCCGGTTGAGTTGGTCGGTCAGGCCGCGAGCTTGGTGAGCTGGGTTTCAAAATCGAAGCTGGCGGCGCTGTCGATCTGGAAGAAGGGTTGCAGTTGCAGGCTGCAATGAAACACGCCGGGATTGTCCGGCTGTTCGCGCACTTTCACGCTGGCGCCGACGAGCGGATGGGCGGAGCGGGTGTCGGCGGTGGCGGCGGCGTTGGTGTTGACGAATTCCATCAGCCAGGTGCGCAACCGTTCCTCGATTTCCTCCGGCCGGGACAGGGTGCCGATCATTTGCCGGCCGCGCGCCTTGATGCAGTGGGCGAAGCGCGAGGCGCAGAGGACCGCGTTGATCTGCGAAGCGACGCGGTCATCGGCGACGCGGTCCTGATCGGCGGGGCCGGCGGAGCGGGCCGGACGGTACTGGCTGCGCACGGCGCCGAACAAGAGTTCGTCGCCATAGGGGGTGGCGGAGAGCGGGAGCAGGCCGTGGCGGATCAGGGCGCGTTCCTGGCGTTCCAGAAACAGGGTTTCGGTGGGCCGGCGCGGCAGGCTGAGTGTGGCGCTGAGGCGGAAGGGTTCGTTCGGCAGGTTGTTGACGAGGCCGCCGCCGACGCGGTCGGGGTCGGCACCGCGCACGTCGGCGGGCCAGCCGAACTGGGCAAAGGCGCGCGCGGCGACGGCGGCGAAGGCGTAGGTGCCGCTCATCCAGACACGCTGATTGATGCTGGGGGCGTGTTCGGCGTATCGAAAGCCCTCACCGCGGCCGCCATCGTCGGGCCAGGGCGGGCGGGCCAGCACGCGCGGCAGAATGACGGCGAGGAAGCGCGAGTCTGGACGGTCCGCCAGATCGCGCCAACGCAGATGCGTCACATCGTTCAGCGATGCGGTCGGATCGGTTTGGTCGGCGAGCTGGGCGAAGCTGTCGACGCCGAGCAAGTCCGGCGCGGGGGCTACCTGGACCGGTGCGAAGGCGGCGGCGCCGATGGCGGCGAGGCGTTCCAGCACCAGCTTGTCGTCCACCGGATGCTCGCGGGACGGCAGGTGGCGCACCGGCTGATCGACCAGCACAAGGCCGATCGGCTCGCCGCCGGCGGTGCCGAAATCGGCTTCGTAGATGTGGCGGAACATATGGCTCTGATCGAACTCGATGGCGTATTCGAGGTCGCGGCCGATCTCGCGCCAGCTGGCGTTGAACAACTTCACCTTGACGTTCGCATCGGGCGTCATCTGACCGGTGAGCCAGGCGACGCCGCGCCAGGTGCCTTCCAGGCGGAGGGTGCGCGGGTGATGCAGGATGGCGTCGAGCTGGGCGCTGATCAGCGCATCGATGGCGGCGATGTCGTGATCGAGCAGACCGCGCAGGGACGCGGGGTTATGGGCGATCCTGGTCAGGCGTTCGGCGCCGAACCAGAGCGGGACGGCGGCGTCCGCCGGGCCGGTGAGAAAGCGTGTCAGGTCGCTGGCGAGGCCGCGATCGGCGGCGCCGGCGAAGCGGCCGCTGAGGATTGCCGCGCGCAGCCCGTCCGGGGGAGCATCGATCGAAGGGTCCGGAGACGGGTTGGGCGCGGCGCTGTCCATGGGTGGGCTGTCAGGCGGGGGGTTCAGGCGGGCCCCCTGCGCATGATCAGGCGGCCGGCTTGGGAATGCGGGCGACCATGCGCAGGCTGGTGTTGAGCTCCTCCAATTGCAGCCAGGGACGCAGATAGGCGACGGCGTTGTAGGTGCCCGGGCTGTCCGCCACTTCCTCCACCCGGATGCGCGCCTCGCGCAGCGGGAATCTGGCCTTCAGCTCCTCCGTCACGCCGGGATTGCTGTTGACGAATTGCATGATCCAGGTGTTGAGCTGGATTTCGCAATCCTCCACCGAAATGAGGCTGCCGATCTTGTCGCGCGCCATGATCTTCAGATAATGCGCGAAACGGGCGGTGGCCATCATCACCGGCAGCCGGGTGGAAATGGCGGCGTTGGCGGTGGCGTCCGGGTCGATATACAGCTTGGGCTTCTGCGTGGTCTGGCCGCTGAAGAACACCGCGGTGTTGGTGTCCTTGTAGTGCACCAGGGGGATGAAGCCGAGCTTGCCCAGTTCGGCGTCGCGGCGGTCCGTGATGTTCACCTCGGTGGGGCATTTGTTGGCCCGCGCGCCGTTCGGGGTGAGATAGGTGTGCATCGGCAGTTCGGTGACCTTGCCGCCGCCTTCGGCGCCGCGAATGGCGGTGCAGAAGCCGGTTTCGGCGAATGCCTGGGTGAGGCGCGTGCCGAGCGTGTAGGCGGCGTTCATCCAGCAATAATCCTGGTGCGGCATTTCCAGGGAGGCGCCGCCGGCGCCGAGCGCGGTTTCCTCATACTCGAACTCATCGATCCGGCGGGTTTCCTTGCCGTACGGCACGCGCGCGAGGACGCGCGGCAGCACCAGGCTGACATAGCGTGAATCTTCCGTGTCCCGGAAACCGCGCCAGCGGACGAATTCGGGGTTGTCGAAGGCGATGGCCAGATCGCGGGTGTTGGGCAGCTCGGTCCAGCTTTCCATGCCGAACATTTCCGGCGCGCTGGCCGACAGGAAGGGCGCGAAAGCGGAACTGGCGATGCCGGCGATGCCCTGCATCGTCTCCATGTCCTCGTTGCCGGGGCCCCATTCATAATCGCCGACCATGGCGCCGAACGGCTCACCGCCGGCGATGCCGAAGCCGCTTTCATAGACCGCCTTGAACATATGGCTTTGGTCAAACTCGATGGCGCGGCGGAAATCGTCTGCCAGGGCGCGTTTCGAGACGTTGATGACGCGGATTTTTAGGGTCGTGCTTGTTTCGCTAGTATGGACCAGATGATGCAGGCCGCGCCAGCTGCCTTCCAGCTTGAGGAATTTCGCGTCGTGCATGATGGCGTTGACCTGCGCCGACAGCTTGGCGTCGATGCCGGCGATCGCTTTGTCCACCCATTGCGCCAGATTGCGGTCGAAGGTGACGGTGCCGGCGAGAGCTTCGTCCACCAGGGTTTTGACGAGTTCCTGGGCGCGGTCGCGCTCGGTCTGCTTGGTCGCGGTCAGGATGGAATCAAGCAGCCCGGTGGTTTCGGTGGTCGTCGTCGCGGCGGCGGGTGCCGTTTGTGGCGTGCGGGATCCGGACATGGCTCACTCCTTCGGCTGGGTGCCGGGGGCCGTGGCGGCACCCAGATCTTGGGACAGCGCCTTCATTTGGCTATCGTTTTGCAGCAGCTGTTCGAGCAGCGCTTCCAGTTCCGGCGAGCGATCGGCCTTGGTCACCAGTTCGCGCAGCTTGGCGCGGGTTTCCATCAGGGCTTTCAGCGCCGGCACCTGTGCTGCGACACGGCCGGGCTCGAAATCGCGCATGGACTGGAACTTCAGGTCGACACCGAGATCGCCGCCCTTGTCGTCCAGCTTGTTTGCCACCCGCAGCTTGAGCCCGGGGGTGAAGCTTTTCATCGTCTGGTCAAAATTGTCGCGGTTGATATCTTCGAAGCGGCGCTGGTTGAAGGGTTTCAGCTCGGCCGTCGGGTCGCCCGAAAAATCGCCGAGCACACCGACGACGAAGGGCAGCTCACGCCGGCGCATGGAGCCGTTGGTTTCCACTTCGTAGGTGATGTGGACCCGCGGTTTGCGCACCCGGCGCAGCTTGTCCTGGATATTTCCGCTCATCACAGTGCTCCCTCATTTATTCTGTATCGTAACAGAGGCCGCGCCCCTTCGATCGGGGCGATCACCCGCCGGTCAAGGTTTGTCCGGTCAAGGTTTGTTCTGGGATAAATACTAGCCATCACGTTGAGCTCGGGTCAATCATTGTTGCCGTCGGGATTTTCCGCGCGCTGGCCAAGGCGGAGCAGGATATTCTCGCGCACAGCAGGGTCGGGCGCCATTTCCGCCAATAGTTCGTGCCAGCTCAGCCGGGCGCGGCGTGCCAGTTCATCGAGCGTGTCGGCCAGCGGGGAGACGGGCTCGGCGCGGCGGAAATATTCGGCGACGCGGACCAGGGCGCGCAGGGCATCCTCCCGGTCGGAAAAAGGTCCGTCCGGCGTACGCTGGGCGGGCGTGGCCCCGCCAGCGGGCGCGGGTGGGGCCTGACCTGGGTCACCGGCGTCCGTTGCGGCCGGCGCATCCGGGACCAGTTCGGCGGCGAGCAGGTCGATCTGGGTCAGCAGCGCGGCCAGCGGCGCGGTGGGGATGCGGCCCGCGCCGGCCGCCGCTTCGACCGCGGTGGTTAGCGCCCGCCAGTGGGTGACGGCCGCGGTGGCGTTCGCCCGCAATTGCACAAGTTCGGCGTCTGCCGCGGCGCGGGCATCGGCCACCACGTCGGACCAGAGCCGCATGTCCGGCCAGGTTTGGCGCGGGGCAACAATCTCGTGGATCTGATCGTCGGAGGCGTCGCGGTTATGCTGCCGGGCCTGCGTGCTCAAGCCCTCCCGGCGCCGTGCCCGGTCGTTCTCCGCCATGGCGGACCAGCCGCGTGATTGTTGGCAGCCGATCAACGTGAAGGCGGTGCCATCACCCAGGCGGAACAGCACGGTGCGGCGCAGGCCGGCCAGCAAACTGCCATTTTCCCCGGCCAGGCGGGCGAGGGGGGAGAAACGGGCATCCCGTTCGGCCGCCGCGATGCGTTCGGCATCGTCACCCAACGCGGCCAGGTCCGCCGCGTCGGGGCGCGGGTAAAGCGCGGGACCGAAGCGGTCGATCAGGCCGGCGATCAGCGCCGCGCCCTGGGCGAGGCCGCCCAGCCCGTCGGTTTCCAGCAGTGCCTCGATCAGCCAGGCCGCGACTTCGAGATTCTTGCTGCGTTCCGCGAGCAGTTCGCCGGCCCGGCGCACGACGTCGGCCCAGTTCGGTTCCGGCGGATCGCCGCGGGGCCGCTCGGCGCCGAAATACGCTTCCGGACGGCGCTGTTCGCCGAGCCAGCTGCCGAGATCGGCCTGCAACCGGCGTGCTTGCCGCCCGGCATCGCCGAGCAACATGAAGGCGGCGGCATTCTCCCCGCCATCGCGCAGACTGAAGCCTTCCGCCGCGTCGCCGGGGATCGGTGCCAGCAATGCTTCGACGTCGATCATCGATCCTCCAGGGTATCACGAACGGTGGCATCCACGAACGGTGGCGCCGCAAGCTTTGACGGGGCGTTTTCTCGTCCTGGGCTACCAACGGGATTGCGTTGGCGCGGATGATTGTTGCATGCTGGGCAAGCGAGCACTAGCCGACGAACGGCGGAAAGGCGAACGCCATTGGCTGCGATTGACCTCAAGGCGCTGGTCGGACGGTTCAACGACACCAGCCGCAAGGCGCTGGAGGCGGCGGCGGGGCTGACG
>JBKJYX010000030.1:0-6200 GCA_046715575.1 Sphingomicrobium sp.
CGTCATAGCGGGTGCCGACCTCGTCGGTGGCGATCAGCACGCGACGCTCCTCGGGGGTCAACGGCCCAACGCCCGACGACGGCGGCTTGATCAGGGTCCGCTGGACCGGCGACGGGGCTCCGTCGGGCTGGAGCAGCGAGACCAGCGCTTCGCCGACCTTCAATGCAGTAATCGCGGTCGCGCCGTCGATTTCGGGATTCTGGCGGAAGGTCTCGGCGGCCGACTTGACCGCCGCCTGGTCGCGCGGAGTGAACGCGCGCAGCGCATGCTGGACGCGGTTGCCGAGCTGGCCCGCGACCTGGTCGGGGATGTCGATCGGGTTCTGGGTGATAAAATAGACGCCGACGCCCTTAGAACGGATCAGGCGCACCACTTGTTCGACTTTCTCGAGCAGCGCCGGCGGGGCGTCGTTAAACAGCAAATGCGCCTCGTCGAAGAAGAAGCACAGCTTGGGCTTGGGCTGGTCGCCGACCTCGGGAAGATCTTCGAACAACTCGGACAGCAGCCACAAGAGGAAGGTCGAATAGAGCCTTGGGGACGCCATCAACCGGTCGGCGGCGAGGATGTTGACCACGCCGTGGCCGTTCTCGTCGAGCTTGAGGAAATCCTCGAGGTCGACCGCCGGCTCGCCGAAGAAATGGTCACCGCTTTGGCTGCGTAGCTGCAGCAGCGAGCGCTGGATCGCGCCGACCGACGTCTTCGACACGTTGCCGTAGGTCAGGGTCAGCTCATCCGCCCGCTCGCCGACATCGACCAGCATGGTCTGCAGGTCGTCGAGGTCGAGCAGCAGCAGCCCGTCCTTGTCGGCGACATGGAAGGCAATATTGAGCACGCCCTCCTGGACCTCGTTGAGGTTCATCAGCCGGGCCAGCAGCAGCGGCCCCATTTCGCTGACCGTGGTGCGAATGGGATGGCCCTGCTCGCCGAACAGGTCCCACAGCTGCACCGGGCAGGCGCTGTACCGCCAGTCGGAGTAGCCGATCTCGGTTGCCCGCGCACTGAAATTCTCGTGGGGCTTGGCGGTCGCCGAGCCCGGCATTCCGAGCCCGGCAAGATCGCTTTTGACATCGGCGACGAAGGTCGGGACGCCGGCCGCGCTCAAGCCTTCGACGATGCCTTGCAAGGTGACTGTCTTGCCGGTGCCGGTGGCGCCCGCAATCAGGCCGTGGCGGTTGGCGCGGGACAGTTCGAGCTGCTGCGGATTGGCGCCTCCCGCCCCGCTTCCGATGTAAATCGCGGAATCGCTCACGCTGGACTTTCTCCTCCGGCCGCCACTTTGCCGACGCGGAGGACAAGCGCAAGTGCTGCGCTGCAGCCTGGCTCGCCGACTAGCGGTTGGCGATGTCGATCGCGACGAACGCTTCGGGGCCGGGGCCGCGCTTGACCAGCAGGAGGACGCTGGTGCGCCCCGCTCGGCGGGCAACCTCGACCGCGGCCAGCACTTGCGCCGGAGTGGTCACCGGCTGGCGGTTGGCCGACATGATCAGGTCGCCGCGCTGGAGCCCTTCCTCGGCGGCATCGCTGGTCGGGTCGACCGCGGTGACGATCACTCCGCGGGCGGTCGCCGGCAGCCTCGCGGCGCGCGCTAGATCGGGCGTAAGCGGCTGCAACGACAGCCCGAGCGCCTGCTGCGGCGCGACCGGGGAACCGTTGCCGACGACCGCGTTTTCACCCTGGTCGCCGCCGGCCAGCGCCGCCAGTTGCTCTTCGGTCGGGCGCTGGGCAACCGTCGCGGTGATCCGGATCGGGCGGCCGTCGCGGATGATGTCGATCGGGATGCGTGCGCCGACGGCGTTGTTGGCGATCAAATAGGATGCGGTCTGGTCGGGCGTCACCGGCTGGCCGTTGACCCGCACGACCACGTCGCCGGCCTGGATGCCGGCGCGCGCGGCGGCTTCGCCCGGCTGCACCCAGCGGACGATCTCGCCGCTGTCCTTGGGCAGGCCCAGGGTCGGCGCGATATTCTCGTCGAGCGGCTGCAGGCTGATGCCGAGATAGCCCCGCTGCGGGCGCTGGCCGCGGCGCAGCGAATCGATCACCGGCTTGGCCAGCTCGGCGGGGATCGCGAGGCCGATGCCGACGCTGGCGCCGGTCGGTGAGATCAAGGCCGAGTTGATGCCGATGACATTGCCGTTCAAATCGAACATCGGGCCGCCCGAATTGCCCATGTTGATCGACGCGTCGGTCTGGATATAGCGGTCGTAAGCGCCGACCCCGGTGATCCCGCGGTGAAGCGCCGAGATGATGCCGGCGGTGACGGTGCCGCCGAGGCCATAGGGGTTGCCGATTGCGATCACCCAGTCGCCGACGCGGCTGCGCGTGCTGTCGCCAAAATTGACGTAGGGCAGGTTGGAGCCTTCAATCTTGAGCAACGCGAGGTCGGACGTCGCGTCGCGGCCGATGATCCGCGCGGTATATTCCCTACGGTTGGTCAGCGTGACGGTGACGGTGTCGACCGTGCCGGTTCCGGTGGCGCCGGTAATCAGGTGATTGTTGGTGACGATGTAGCCGTCGGGCGAAATGATGAAGCCCGATCCGAGAGAGCCGGTTTCGCGGGTTCGCGGGGTGACCCCGCCCTGTGGGCCGACTCCGCCTTGCGGGCCGACACCGCCCTGGGGCGCGTTGGGCCCTCCGAACCGGCGGAAGAACTCCTCGAACGGATCGGTTTGCTGTGAACGGACCGCGACCCGCTGCTTGGTCGAGATGTTGACCACGGCGGGCTGCAGCCTCGCCGAGAGATCGGCGAACGACATCGGCGCGCCGCGCGGCGCCAAGGCCGCGGGGGAATTCTGGGCGACCTGCGCGCCAACCGGACCGCTGGCGATCGAGAAGGCCGTTCCCCCCAGCAGCAGGGCCATCGCGACCCCATAGGCATAGCGCACTTTTCCGGACTCCTTCAAACTCATCGATACTCCATGACTCGTCTTGCGGACGCAAAGATTATGTGGGCACCCTTGATTAATCGAACGGCGCCTTAATCGGCATTGTCCTTAATCTGGATTGAACGAACCCGCGGGGACACCGATTCAGCGCGCCTTTCAGCGAGAGCGTCCAGTGAATTCCTTCAAATATTCGCTATTCGGCGACAAAATGATGGTGGTCGGCGCTGGCCGTTCGGCGCCGTCGCCGATGAAAGTGGTCTGGTAGGACTGCATCGCGCGGTAGAAATCGTAGAAGCTTGGGTCCTTGCCGAAGCTCGCGGCATAGGTCTTGGCCGCTTCCGCATCCGCTTCGGCGCGGATGATTTGCGCCTGCTTGGCTCCCTGGGCGCGAATCGAGCGCGCCTCCTGCAGCCGCGCGGTGCGCATCCGGTCGTAGGCCGACTGCAGCGGAGTCCCGTCGGGCAAGTCGGCCTTCTTGATCCGCACGTCGATGATTACGGCGCCATATTGGCGAGCGACGCGATCGAGGCCGCTGCGGACGTTCTCCATCACGCCCTGCCGCTCGGGCGACAGCAAGGCGGCGAACGGGCGCTTGCCGAGCTCGTTCCTGAGTTCCGAGCCCAAGATCGGGCGCAGCGCCTCGCTGACCCGCTCCTCGGTGCGCGCGCGGATGTACATGCGCAGCGGATCGGTGATTCGGTAGCGGGCGAAGGCGTCGACCTCGAGCCGCAGCTGGTCGGTCGACAGCACCTGCTGCCGGTCCATGTCGACATCGAGCACTCGCTTGTCGATCCACTGGATATTCTCGGCGAACGGGATGCGCCACGAAATGCCCGCGCCGGGCCCGCCGATCGGCTCATTCTGGTGGTAGCGGTTGAGGATCCGCACCGGCTTGCCGAAGCGCACGACCACCGCCTGCTTGGTCTCGGGCACAATCGGGAATGCGCCGATCACGACGAACAGCAGGAACAACGCTCCAAAGCCGGTCAGCAGCGGGCGGCGGCGAACAATCTCCATCATTGCGCCGGCTCCCGCGGGACGGATTTCTGGATCTGCGGCAACGGCAGGTAAGCCGTTACCCCGGACGGCTCGACGATCGTCTTGTCGACCTTGGCGAGGACCCGTTCCATCGTCTCGTAATACATGCGGCGGCGGGTGACTTCGGGCGACAGCTTATACTCGACATAGACCTTGTCGAACGCGGTCGCTTCACCCTGCGCCTTGGCGGTCAGCTGCAGCGCATAGGCGCGCGCCTGGTTGATGTACGACTGCGCCTCCTGCTGCGCCGCCGACACTTCCTTGAACGCGTCGTTGACCGCTTCGGGCGGATCGGCCTGCTTGATCGCGATGCCCTGGATGCGGACGCCGGCGCGATAGCTGTTCAAGACGCTCTGCATGACGTCCTGGACCCGCGTCTCGATGTCGCCGCGGCCTTCGCCGATGGTGTCGTTGAGGCTGAACCCGCTGACCACCGCGCGCATCGCGCTTTCGCCGACCTGGCGGATGGTCTCGTCGGGCTGGGCCAGCTCGAACAAATACAGCTCCGGATCGCGGATATTCCAGCGCACCGAATAAGCAATGTCGACGATGTTCTGGTCGCCGGTCAGCATCAGCGTTTCCTGCCCGGCAGTGCCGAGATCGATCGTGCGGATGTTCTCGACGTCGATCTTGCGCACCTTGTCGATCGGCGCCGGCAGGGTCAGGCTGATGCCCGGCCCGAGCGTGGTGTAGTAGCGGCCGAAGCGAGTGACGACGCCGCGCTCTTCCGGCGCGATCCGGTGCATGGTCGTGAATAGCAGCCACAAGAGGACGACGGCGAGCAGCGCCCACATGTAGATCGAGCGGCTGGGCGCCCCCGGGAAACCCCTCCCGCCGTCGCCGAAGCGGGCCTTGCTGCGCCGCAGGAAGTCCTCGAACGAGGCGACGTTGCCCGGCTGCGACGACGTGGGCCGGCGTCCGCGCTTGGGAGGCTCGCCCCACGGGCCGCTGCCGCCATCGTCCGGCGGCGGATCGTTGCCGTTTCCGCCGGTCGGACCCCACGGTCCCTTGGTGTCGGTGAACAGGCCGCGAGCGCGCTCGCCCAGCCCCGATAAGATGCTCATGACCCCACTATAGGTAGCGTCGCCCACGAAAAACAGTGGCAAGCGTTGATGGAGTTCCTATGTCGCCTGGCGATGGCCGACCCGACCGATCCCCTGACCAGCCTCGACGCGCTGCCCGACGCCGACCGGATCCGGTCACGCAAGCTGGTCGGCACAATCGCCTCGCTGGTGGTGGATGCGACTGGCCTCGACGAGGCGAGCCGCGACGCGCTCGAGCGCGATTTGCGCGCCGCCGCGCTCGCGCTGCCCGGGGTCAAGGAAGCGCGGGTCGCGATGACCGCCAGACAGACTGGGCGCAAGCTGGTCGCCATCGCCAGCGGCAAGGGCGGCGTCGGCAAGTCGACGCTGGCCGCCAACCTCGCCATCGCGCTCGCCCGCGCCGGCAAGAAAGTCGGCCTGATCGACGCCGACATCTACGGCCCGTCGCAACCCAAATTACTCGGCAGCGACGCCAAGCCGGCGGCCAAGGACGACCGACTGATCCCGGTCGCCGCGCACGGGCTGCATTTCCTGTCGCTCGGGCAATTGGTCTCGGACGGCCATGCGCTGGCCTGGCGCGGGCCGATGGCGACCGGCGCCCTCGCCCGGCTGATCGAGGCCGACTGGGGCGACGCCGAATATCTGATCGTCGACCTGCCGCCCGGAACCGGGGACGTCCAGCTGTCGCTGATCCAGCGGGCGCTGCCCGACGGGGCGCTGATCGTCTCGACCCCGCAGGACCTGTCGCTGATCGACGCCACCCGCGCCATCGACCTGTTTAAGAAGACCAAGGTGCCGGTGCTCGGGATCGTCGAGAATATGGCGGGCTATGTCTGCCCGCATTGCGGCGAAAGCTCCGACCCGTTCGGAAGCGGCGGGGCGGAGGCCGCGGCGGCCGAGCTCGGCGTGCCGTTCCTGGGGCGCCTGCCGCTGTCGATGGCGCTTCGAGTAGCGTCCGACGCAGGCTCTCCGCCGGCCGCCGGCGACGGGCCGGAAGCCGACGCGTTCGCGCGGCTCGCCGAGAAATTACTCGAGGCGCTGGATACCGCCGCCGCCTGACGCATTGAAGCTTCAAACAGGAGTGCCGTATGCCGCTGACCCGCGCCGAGGACATATCCGAGCTGCTGACCAACGCCCGCACGATCGCCATGGTCGGCGCGTCGGATCGGCCCGACCGCCCGTCGTACGGCGTGATGAAGTTCCTCCAGTCGCACGGCTATCGCGTGATCCCGGTCAA
>JBKJYX010000031.1:0-4731 GCA_046715575.1 Sphingomicrobium sp.
GCCCGCGGCGTGCCGGTGATCGGCATCTGCAACGGCTTCCAGGTGCTGACCGAGGCGGGGCTGCTGCCCGGCGCGCTGATGCGCAACGCCGGGCTGGCGTTCGTCTGCCGGCCGGTGGCGCTGACCGTCGAGAACAGCCAGAGCCTGTTCACCGCCGCCTACCAGGCCGGCGAGACGATCCGGGTTCCGGTCGCTCACCACGACGGCAATTACCAGGCCGATGAAGCGACTCTCGACCGTCTCGAGGGCGAAGGCCGCGTCGCCTTGCGCTACGCCGAGCCGGTCAACGGGTCGGCGCGCGCGATCGCCGGCATCCTCAACGACGCCGGCAAAGTGCTCGGGCTGATGCCGCACCCCGAGCGCGCGATCGAGCCGGCGCATGGCAGCACCGACGGCCGGCGAATGTTCGAGGGCCTGCTCGAAGCGGTCGCCTAAAGCTGCAGCAACGCGCGCTGGGCGGACAACGGCTTTCCAGCTACAAATCCCCTTGCGCGCGCCCGTAGCTCAGTTGGATAGAGCACGAGCCTTCTAAGCTTGAGGTCGCAGGTTCGAATCCTGCCGGGCGCGCCAGTTCTTCCGCCGATCAGCGCACCAGCTTGCCAGGATTCATCAGCCCTTTGGGATCGAGCGCGTGTTTGATTGCCTTGAGCGCGGCAGTTCGGCCTGGGGGCGCGAGGCGCTCGAGCTCGTCCAATTTCATCTGGCCGATGCCATGCTCGGCGGAGATCGAGCCGCCCGCTGCAGTGACGAGATCGTGCACGCGCTGACTGATCGCCGGGGTGTCGACGTCCGCGCGGCTTCCCAAGCGGACGTGGAAGTGGACATTGCCGTCGCCCAAGTGACCAAAGGCGCTCGCCTCGACGCCCGGAAACGCCTTTTCGACTTCGGCAGCGGCGGCGACCATGAAGCGCGGCATGTCGTCGACCGGCACCGAGATGTCGTGCGCGATCGACCCGCCGCTCGCCCGCTCGGCTTCGGAAATCGAATCGCGGATGCGCCAGAAGGCGTCGGCCTGCGCCTCGCTGGACGCGATCGCCGCATCCTCGATTCGCCCCTGCTCAAGCGCTTCACCAAGCATCCGCTCGAGCTCCGCCGACGGCGGTTCCGATGCGTCCGCCGATGTCGCCTCGACCAGAACGTGCCAGCGGTGTTTGCCCTGAAGCGGACTGCGCGTGCCCGGAATGTGCTGCAGCACCAGATCGAGCGACGAGGCCGGGACGATCTCGAACCCCTCGACGATGTCGCTCTCGTCCTGCAGCCGGCGGAGCAGGTCGAGCGCGGCCTGCGGATCGGCGACCCCGGCCCAGGCCACCGCCCGCGCCGCGACCGCCGGCACCAGCTTGAGCGCCGCGGCGGTGATGATCCCCAGCGTGCCCTCGGACCCGATCAGCAGATGGTCGAGGCTGTAGCCGCGATTGTCCTTCTTGAGCGCGGTCAGGCCATCATGGATCGACCCGTCGGCAAGCACCGCTTCCAGGCCCGCGACCAGCGAGCGCATCGTGCCGAACTTGAGCACCTGCGTGCCGCCGGCGTTGGTCGCGACGAGGCCGCCGATGGTGCAGCTGCCGCGCGATCCCAGGGTCAGCGGAAACCGGCGCCCGACCTCCGCAACGCGGTCGTGGAGGTCGGCGAGGATCATGCCGGCCTCGGCGACGGCGACATTGGCCTCGGCGCTGATCGAGCGCAGCCGGTTCATCCGCCGCAGCGACAGGATCAACGCGCTGCCGTCGGCGGGCGGCGTCGCCCCCGCGACCATGCCCGTATTGCCGCCCTGCGGGACCAGGGGCACCTGATGCTGGGCGGCGAGGCCGACCATCGCCGCTACCTCTTCGGTGGAAGCTGGCGCCAGGATCGCCAGCGCCCGGCCGTGATATCGGCCGCGCCAGTCAGTCAGCCACGGTTCGACCTGCTGGGCATCGGTGATCGCGGCGCGCGGGCCCAGCCTCTCCTGGACGGCGGCGATCAGTTGCGCCTGATGAGCGAGGGGCTTCGGCTTCATTTGCGTAGAAGCTCATAGCGGCAAATGGCGGGCTTGGCATTGTCTGCCCGTGCCGCCAATGCAACGGGCGATCGGGCGTGTTGGGAGTTGCCGTCGATGAATCCAGTCTGGCTCGTGATCGGCGCGGCCGCCGTGGCGGGCATGCTCGCGTTGGGCGCGCCATCCATATTACGGCGAAGTATACGCAGCGCGCGCGATGATCACAGCAATCGCCCGGCGTTGTGGAACCGCTTCTACGCCCTGGACTGGGGCGAGACGACGACCAATAATTACGGCTTCGCGCCGGCCGACGGCGATCACCCGCAGCGTTTCCAGCACCAGATGTATCGCGAGCTGTTGCGCCTGCTGAAAGCGAAACTCCCGCTCCAGCCAGGCCTCAAAATGCTCGAGGTCAGCTGCGGCCGCGGGGGCGGGCTCAACGCCTGCCTTGGCGCCGCGCCCTGCATGTTCGATGCGACCGGGCTCGACGTCGCCGGCAGCGCGATCGCGTTCTGCCGCGCGAATTATGGCGAGGATGAACGGCGGCGCTTCGTCGAGGGCAGTGCGCTCGACCTGCCGTTTCCGGACGCCAGCTTCGATGTCGTCCTCAACGTCGAGGCATCGAACGACTATGGCGACCGGCCGCGTTTTTTCGCTGAAGTGGCGCGGGTGCTGAGGCTCGACGGGGTGTTCCTCTACACCGACAGCTTTCGAATCAGTCAGGCCGAGCCAATGAAGGCGGAGCTGGCGAACGCCGGGTTCGCCGCCTACTTCACCGACGTTACCGCCAACGTCGCCGAGGCCTGCCGGCTCGATAGCCCCCGCCGCCGCGACGTTATCCAGCGGCGCGCACCGCTGGTCGCCCGGTTGCTGATGCGCCGGCAACTGGAAAATTATGCCGGCGTCGAAGGCAGCAAGAAGTATCTCCAGTTCGCCGAGCGCCGCCGCGCCTATTTGATGACCGCCGCGGTCAAGCAATGAGCCGGCCGCCGATCACCCTCGTCGTCGCCCGCGCCAGCAACGGCGTCATCGGCCGGGATGGCGGCCTCCCGTGGCACATCTCGGCCGATCTCAAGCGGTTCAAGGCGCTGACCATGGGCAGCGTGCTGGTCATGGGCCGCAAGACTTTTGAAAGTCTACCCAAGGTCCTCCCTGGGCGGCGCCACATTGTACTCACCCACAACTTCGAATGGGATCATCCCGAAGTCGAAGTTGCCTATGGAGTGAAGGGCGTCATCGAGAAGCTTGGCGGAATGCCGGCATCAGTCATCGGGGGCGCGGAGATTTTCGAGCTATTCCTTCCAGAAGCAGCTCGGATCGAGTTGACCGACGTGCATTCCAGCCCCGCCGGCGACACGATCATGCCGGACCCGCGCGACCGAAATATCCATTGGAAAGAAGTCGCGCGAGAAACTCACAAACCTGAAGGGTCCCAACCAGGATTTAGCTTCGTCACACTGGAGCGAGTCTAGCGAGTCTTGGGCATGGCCGCGGCGTATTTGCGGAACCGCGCCATCTGGTCGCCAAGCACCTGGTCGACCAGCGGCGCCAATTTGTCGGCGCCGCCATTGGCGAAACCGGCGACCTTGTAATCCAGCGTCAGGCGCGAGCCGCCGGCAATCCGCTCGACCTTGATGTCCATCACGCCAGTCGCCGCCTGGAACAGCAGCGGCCCGAGCGCGCCGGTCAGCACCAGGCGCTCGCCCGGTTTGACAAAAGCGACCCGCAAATGCTCGATCCCGCCGCCGTTGGGCAAAGCCTCGCAAAAGCAGCCGCCGGGACTAAGCGACAGGGTCAGGTTCGAAGATTTGCCGCTGTAGGTGTGCTCGGCGTTCCACCATTGCGATACCTGCGTGAACGCGTCGAACGTCGCCGGCTGGGGAATCACGATCGCGACGCTGTGGCGGATCTCAAAGCCGTTAGAGCTGGCCGAGACGACTTCGGCGCGCGCCGCTGCCGGCGCCAGTATCGTCGCGAGCGCCAATAGCCACTTCATGCCTGCCTCCGCCGTTGGGGGAACAGCATGCCGTGCGCGCAGCTAGCTGTCGAGGATCGCCTCGACCTGCGCCGCGACATCGTCGACCGACTGCATGCCGTCGACCCGGTGCACCAGTCCCCGCTCGTCGTAATAAGGCAGGATCGGTTCGGTCTTGGCGCGGTATTCAGCCATCCGCCGGCGCACCGTCGTCTCATTATCATCGGGGCGGCGAATGAACTCGGCCGAGCCGCAATGGTCGCACGCGCCGCTCTGGTGCGGTTGCTTGAAGCGGTCGTGGTAGCTGCCGCCGCAGGCCAAGCAGCTGAAGCGCCCGGCGATCCGCTCGACCAGCAGGTCTTCATCGACAACCAGCTCGATCACATGATCGAGACTGCGCCCGCGCTCGTCGAGCAGCAGGTCGAGCGCCTCGGCTTGCTGGCGGGTGCGCGGAAAACCGTCGAAGATCGCGCCATGGCTGCCCGCGGCATCGAGCCGCTCACCGATCAGCGCGCTGACGATGGCGTCGCTGACCAGCTTACCGGCTGCCATTACCGCTTTGGCCTTGATCCCGACCGGGCTGCCATTGGCGACGGCCTCGCGGAGCATGTCGCCCGTCGACATCTGGATCATCCCGCGGCTAGCCTGTAGCCGCGCAGCCTGGGTACCCTTGCCCGCGCAGGGAGGGCCCAGCAGCACGATGTTCATGGGTTTACGGCTTGTGATGGATGAAGGCTGGGCCATCAGCGGCGGGCAATCAGCGCCGGCGCCCGGTCTT
>JBKJYX010000032.1:0-20448 GCA_046715575.1 Sphingomicrobium sp.
CGGTTGCCTTGCGCCTGCGCGCCGACGGCGACGGCGACGGCTTTGCCAATCTGTGGTCGAGCGAAACCGACGCGTTCGCGTCGATCGCCAATTATCTGCGCGACGCGGGGTGGAAGCGGGGCATCCCGTGGGGAATCGCGGCCCGCACCCCACCGACGCTCAACCGCGCCGCCATCCGGTCGACCTTGAACTCGCCCAAATGCCCGCGGGTGCACCAAAGGCAAAGCCGCTGGCTGACGATGGCGGAATGGCGCTCGCTCGGCGTGATGCCCTACGCCGGCCGGCCGATTCCGGAGAATGAGCTGGCGACCTTGCTGGAGCCGGATGGCCCGGGCGCCACCGCTTATCTGCTGACCAACAATTACCGGGCGATTCTCGACTATAATTGCTCGAATTATTACGCGTTGTCGGTAGGGCTGCTGGCCGACGCCATCGCCGGCCGCTGAAGCCTCTCGCGCAACCCCGATTCCGGCAGTAGGGAATGACGGTCACTCCATCCAAAGGCCGGCCTCGCTTCATGACCCGCTCCATCCTGCTCGTAACCGCCGCAATCGCCGTCCTCACCACCGCCGCTCCGGCCAAGGCGCCGCAATATGACACGGTCGCGCCGATCGCTTATCTGATCGACCTGTCGTCGGGGGCGGTGCTGCTCGCCAAGAACGCCGACCAGCGCATCCCGCCGGCGTCGATGGCCAAGATGATGACCACCGAGGTAGCGTTCGAGCTGATCGACCGCGGCCAGCTGGCGCTGGGCAAGACCTGCGCGGTGCGGCCGGAAACCTGGAAGGCATGGCACGGGCCGCAGGCGGGTTCGACCATGTTCCTGTCGGTCAACGAGCAGGTCAGCGTCGAGAATCTGCTGCACGGCATCGTCACTCTGTCGGGTAATGACGCGTCGGTGGTGCTGGCCGAATGTATCGCCGGCACCGAGCAGGCATTCGCCGAGCAGATGAATGCGCTGGCCAAGAAGCTGGGCCTAAGCAACAGCCGCTTTGGCAACAGCAACGGCTGGCCCGACGAAGGCCGCACTTTTGTCACCGCGCGCGACCTCGCGACATTGGCCAGGGCGACGATCGAGCGCCATCCCAAACTGTACAAGCAATTCTATGGCCAGCCGAGCTTCACCTGGGGCAAAACGCTGGGGTCGGGGCAGGACATCACCCAGGGCAACCGCAACCCGATCCTCGGCAAGATCCCGGGCGCCGACGGCCTCAAGACCGGCCACACCGCCGAGGCGGGTTACGGCTTCACCGGTTCGGCCGAGCAGAATGGCCGGCGGCTGGTCGAGGTCGTGGCCGGGCTGTCGAGCTGGGACCAGCGCGTTCAGGAATCGTCGCGGCTGATGAGCTGGGGCTTCAATGCCTGGACCGCCAAGCCGCTATACCAGGCCGGCGCCAAGGTCGGCACCGCGACGGTGCAGCTCGGCGACGCATCCGAAGTCGATCTGGTCGCGCCGCGCAACCTCGCGGTGACGCTGCCGGCCGGGCTTGCCAGCGGCCAGACGCGGCTCAAGATCCGCTACCAGGGCCCGATCAAGGCGCCGATCGCCAAGGGCCAGCACGTCGCCGACCTGGTCGTCACCACCGACGACACGCCGCCGCAGGTGGTGCCGCTGGTCGCCGGCGAGGCCATCGGCGAGGCCGGCTTCTTCGGCCGCATCTGGCTCGGCTTCAAACAGCTTGTCGGGATGGCGTGAGCGGAACCATGCCAGTGCTCCTGCGAAGGCAGAAGCCCAGTACTGGACCCCTGCCTTCGCAGGGGTACTAGCGGGCAATGCGCGGCAAGTTCATCAGCCTCGAAGGCGGGGAGGGGGTCGGCAAGTCGACGCAGCTCGCAGCACTCCAGGCGGCATTGACGGAGCGCGGCATCGACTGCCTGACCACCCGCGAGCCGGGAGGGAGCGACGGTGCCGAGGCGATCCGCGCGCTCCTGCTCGGCGGCGATGAGGGTCGCTGGTCGATCCGATCCGAAGCCCTGCTGTTCGCCGCCGCCCGGGCCGACCATATCGAAAAGACCATTCGCCCGGCGCTCGAACAGGGGCGGTGGGTGCTCTCCGACCGTTTCCTCGACTCGTCGCTTGCCTACCAGGGCGGCGCCGGTGGCCTGGGGCTGGACCAGGTCCGGGCGCTTCATGAGCTTGGCAGCCAGGGCTTCCTGCCCGATGGAACGGTGGTGCTGATGCTCGACGAGGGCGCCGAGCGGGCGCTGGCGCGCGACTGCGCCGGCAGCGACCGGATTGGCGGGCGATCGGCCGACTATCACAGGAAAGTCGACGAGGCGTTCGGGATCATCGCCGCGCAGGAGCCCGAGCGCGTGCGGCTTGTGGACGCCTCCGGGGCAACTGAGAAGGTAACCGCGCGCCTGCTCGACGAAATCGCGGACCTGCTGCCGTGATCGCCGGTCATGACAAAGCCATCGCGGCGTTCGAAAGCGCGTGGAAAGCGGGCACGCTCCACCACGCCTGGCTGCTCGCCGGGCCCAAGGGAGTGGGCAAGGCCAACTTTGCCCGGTCCGCGGCGACCCGCGTGCTGGCCGAGGCTGCAGGGCCGCCGATCGACCTGCCCGGGCTGGAAACGCCCGAGGAGCATTCGACCGCCCGGCTGGTCGAGGCCCGCAGCCATCCCGACATGAGGATGCTCGAACGGCTCGAGAATCCCAAGACCGGCGCTCTCGCCCGCAACATCACCGTCGACCAGGTGCGCGGGTTGGCCGAGCTGTTCGACCTGACGCCGAGCATGTCGCCGTGGCGGGCGGTGGTGATCGATGCCGCCGACGATCTCGAGAAATCGGCGGCCAATGCACTCCTGAAAATGCTCGAGGAGCCGCCCGCCAACTGCGTCTTCCTGCTCGTCAGCCATGCGTCCGGACGACTGCTGCCAACCATCCGCTCGCGCTGCCGGCTGTTGGGCTTTCAACCCCTTGGCGATGACGTCATGGCGTCGCTCCTGGAAGCGCAGATGCCGTCGCTGGCCGCGACCGAACGCTCACGGATCATCGCCAAGGCCGGCGGCTCGATTGGGCGCGCAATGGCCTTCGCCGCGCTCGATCTCGCCAGGCTCCAGGATGCCGCGGTCAGGATCCTGCGCGACGGCGATCCAACCAACGCCCGCCGGTCCGACCTGGCGATCGAGCTCGGCCGCAAGTGTGCGGCGGATCGCTATGCCGCGTTCCTCGAGCTGGTGCCGTCGCTGATCGCCCGGCAGGCGCGCGGGCTCAAAGGGCGTGAGCTCAGCCGGGCGCTCGACGCCTACGCCCAATCGCGGGACCTGGCCGCGCTGGCGCCGCGCCTGTCGCTCGATCCGGCTTCGACCGTCTTCCAGTTGGGCGGAATCCTCGCCTCGGCGGCAACGCGCCCCGTTCCTTGAAGGCGCGCGCTGCGAACGCTAGTGCCGCGTGGCTATGGGCGAGCCGTTCTACATCACCACCGCGATCAGCTATCCCAATGGGCGGCCGCACATCGGCCACGCCTATGAGGCGATCGCCGCCGACGTGATCGCGCGCTTCCAGCGAGCGCTGGGCCGCGACGTGCGCTTCCAGACCGGCACCGACGAACATGGCCTCAAGATGGTCCAGGCGGCCCGTGAGGCGGGCATCGAGCCTCTTGAGTATGCTAAGGAAATGTCCAACATATTCCAAGAGATGTGCGACGCTCTTGAGGTCAAATACGATCGATTTATCCGCACGTCCGAAGCCGATCATTATCGCGCCAGCCAGGCGATCTGGGCGGCGATGGAGGCGAAAGGGGACCTTTACCTCGGTCGCTACGAAGGCTGGTACTCGGTCCGCGACGAAGCTTTCTATGACGAGAGCGAGCTGACCGAGGGGGAAGGGGGCGACAAGCTCTCGCCGCAGGGCTCGCCGGTCGAATGGACCGCGGAGGAAAGCTGGTTTTTCAAGCTGTCCGCCTATCAGCAACCCTTGCTCGAATATTATGCGGCCCATGTCGAGTTCATCCAGCCCGACAGCCGCCGCAACGAGGTGCTGCGCTTCGTCGAGGGCGGCCTGTCCGACCTGTCGATCTCGCGCACCAGCTTCGATTGGGGGGTGCCGGCGCCGGGCCACCCCGGCCATGTGATGTACGTCTGGCTCGACGCGCTGACCAACTACATCACCGGCCTGGGCTATCCCGACGATACCGAGCTGTTCCAGCGCTATTGGCCCGCCGACGTCCATTTGATCGGCAAGGACGTCGTTCGCTTCCACGCGGTCTATTGGCCGGCGTTCCTGATGTCGGCGGGCATTGCCCTGCCGAAAATGGTCTACGGCCATGGTTTCCTGCTGAGCAGCGGCGAGAAGATGTCGAAGAGCATCGGCAACGTCGTCGACCCGTTCGTGCTGGCGACCCGCTTCGGGGTCGATCCGCTGCGCTATTTCCTGCTGCGCGAGGTGCCGTTCGGCCAGGATGGCAGCTACAGCCCGGAAGCGATCGTCAACCGCGTCAACGCCGAACTGGCCAACAGCTTTGGCAATCTCGCGCAGCGCACCTTGTCGATGATTTTCAAGAATTTGGACGGCGTCATCCCTTCGCCGGGAGAAGCGCCCGAGGATCTGGAATTGCTCGCAAGCGTGGCGTCCGCGGTCGAGAATGAGGTCCCTGAAGCCTTTGAGCGGTTCGCATTCTCGGTCGGCATCGAAGCGTGGCTGAAGGCAGTGTTCGCCTGCAATGCCTATGTCGACGCCCAGGCGCCGTGGGCGCTGCGCAAGACGGATCCGGAGCGGATGGCGGCAGTGCTCGGCACGCTGGCAGTGGCGGTGCGGCGACTGACCGAGGCGATCGCGCCGGTCACTCCGGCCTCGGCTGAGAAGCTGATGGCGCTGATCGACGGTGGCAATGGCGGCAAACCGATCGCCCAGCCGGTACCGATCTTCCCCCGCCTGGAGCTCGAGGAGGCGGACGCGTGAGGCTGATCGATAGCCACTGCCACCTCAATTACCCAGGGCTGGTCGAACGCCAGGCCGAAGTGCTCGACAACGCCCGGGCCCGCGGCGTGGGGGGATTCCTCAACATCGCCACCCGCCAGAAGGAATGGAGCGAGATCCTCGCCACCGCAGAGCGCCACGACGACGTCTGGGCCAGCGTCGGGGTCCATCCGCACGAAGCCGACGCCCATCCGGACTTGGGCGCCGCGGCGCTGGTCGAAGGGTCGAACCACGCCAAGGTGATCGCGATCGGCGAGTGCGGGCTCGACTATTATTACGACAATTCGGCGCGCCCGGCGCAACGAGAGCGGTTCGCGGCGCACATCGAGGCGGCGCGGACCACCGGCCTGCCGCTGATCGTCCACACCCGTGACGCGGAGGAGGACACGGCCGAAATCCTCGGCAATGCGGTGCGCGAGGGCGGGGTGACCGGCGTCCTCCACTGCTTCACCGGCAGCTTGGAGCTGGCCCGCACGGCGCTGGATCTGGGCTTTTTCATCTCATTGAGCGGCATCGTCACGTTCAAGAACGCGCACGACCTCCAGGAAACCGCCAAACAGGTTCCGCTCGACCGGCTGCTGGTCGAGACCGACTCGCCGTTCCTCGCCCCAGTGCCGCACCGTGGCAAGCCATGCGAGCCGGCATTCGTCTCCGACACCGCGGCGTTCGCTGCCGAGCTGCGCGGCGAGGATGCCGAAGCGCTGGCCGAAGCGACCACCGCCAACTTTTTCCGCCTGTTCGGCCGGGCCGCCCAAAAGACAACATTGTGAAAGTGCGCATCCTCGGCTGCGGCACCTCCACCGGCGTGCCGAAGATCGGCAACGAGTGGGGCCAGTGCGATCCCGACGAGCCGCGCAACCGCCGCCTGCGCTCGTCGATCACCCTCGACAGCGCCGGCGAAACCTTGCTGATCGATTGCGGCCCCGACCTTCGCCAGCAGCTGCTGGAGGGCGACATCGGGCGGATCGACGCGCTGATCGTCACCCACGACCACGCCGACCATGTCCACGGGATCGACGATCTGCGGCCGCTCGCCCAGACGCTCAAGAAAGCGGTGCCGCTGCTCGCCCGCAAAAACGACCTCGAGCGAATTCAAAGCCGCTTCGCCTACGCGTTCGCGAGGGCGGGCATTTATCCGCCGGTCGTCGAGGGAGTCGTACTTGAACGCGAATTGCGCTGGGGCGATGCGACCTTGCGCTTTGTCGATCAGCCGCATGGCGGCATCACCTCGCTCGGCATGCGTATCGAGGAGCGCGACCGCTCCATCGTTTACTCGATAGATTTCCACGAGTTGACCGAGGAAATGGCCAATCTCTATCAAGGCACGGACGTGTGGATCTGCGACTGTTTGATGCGGCGGCCGCACCCGACCCACGCCCACCTCGACGCGGTCCTGGTCTGGGCCCGCGACTTGAACGTCGGGCAGCTCTATATGACCCACATGGGCAATGGCCTCGATTATGCGACGCTGGTCGGCGAACTGCCCGACTGGGCGGCGCCGGCGCACGACGGGCTGGAGATCAGCCTGTGAGGACCAGCGCGTGATGACCAACGATCTGATGCTCGGCGGCGTCTATATCTTGATGGCGGTGATGCTGGTGCTGGGCTCGCTGATGGCGCGGCGCGAGCCCGCGGCCAAGCTCCTGACCATGGCGCTGGCCTGGATCGCCATCTTCGCCGCCGGCTTCGTCCTGTTCACGTTTCGCGACGATTTTGGCTGGGTGGCGCAGCGCCTGCGCGCCGAAGCCACCGGCGAACCGGTCGAGCAGGGCGCGCAAATCCGCATTCCGATGGCCATCGATGGCCATTTCTGGGTCGACGGGCAAGTGAACGGCAGGAAGGTCAAGTTCCTGGTCGACAGCGGCGCCACCATGACCACCATCGGTCGTGACACCGCCGACCGCACCGACATCGAGGTCAGCCCGACGCCCGATCAAGTCGTCCGCACCGGCAACGGACTGATCAAAGTGTCGAGCGGCCGCGCGCGGAGCCTCCAAATCGGCTCGATCGAACGCCGCGACGTCCGCGTCCATGTCGCCGACAATGACGATCTGAACGTGCTGGGGATGAATTTCCTGTCGTCGCTGCAGCGCTGGGGGGTTGAGGGGCGATGGCTGGTATTGGTGCCCTGATGACGCATCTCATTTTTCTAGAACTTTACATAATACATATTATCAGACTTATCGATAACGGCTCGAAAAGGCCCCCCACGGTCGGGTTCGCGGCTTGAGCCTCGTCAAATGACCCTCGAGCGTCTGGTCGCGATCATGCGCCGGCTGCGCGACCCTCATCGCGGCTGCGAATGGGACAGCGTGCAAACCTTCGCGACGATTGCGCCCTACACCATTGAGGAAGCCTATGAGGTCGCGGACGCGATCGCACGCCATGACATGGACAGCCTCGCCGACGAGCTTGGCGATCTTCAGCTCCAGGTCGTGTTCCATTCGCAAATGGCTGAGGAAGCCGGACATTTTGACCTCGACCGAGTGCTTGACGGGATCTGCGACAAGCTTGAGCGCCGCCACCCGCATCTGTTCGGCGATGCCGACGCCAGCCCTGGCTGGGAAGCGCTCAAGGCGGCCGAGCGGCAGAAGCATCCCGACGAGAGTGCGCTGGCCGGCGTCGCGCTGGCGCTGCCGGCGCTCGAACGCGCCCAGAAGCTGCAGCGGCGGGCGGCGCGGACCGGCTTCGACTGGCCGGATGTCGCCGGCCCGCGGGCCAAGATCGACGAGGAAATGGACGAGCTCGATGCGGAAAGCGAGCCGGGGGCGCGGGAAGAGGAGCTGGGCGACCTGCTTTTTGCCCTCGCGAACCTCGCACGGCATCTCAACATCGATGCCGAAGAAGCTCTGCGCAAAGCCAACCGCAAGTTCGAGGCGCGATTTAGGGCAATCGAGACAGCGCCGGGGTTCAGCGACCTGTCATTGGACGAGATGGAAGCTTTGTGGGTGCGCGCCAAGCAGGATCAGGCTGATTCCAAGGCCTGAAAGCGCGCCCAATTGTCGCGCGACAGCCGTACCGACAGGTGAATCTCGTCGCCGCCGACTTGTTGGTCGAGGACTTCGCCGCGGGCGTGCAGCCAGGCGATCCGGCTCCCGTCGGTCGCCGGTACACGGATTTCGACAATCTGGTCGTTTTTGGTCAGTTGCTCGCCGATGCGCATGTGGTGATCTTCGAACCCCCCGCCGGTCAGCGCCGCAATAGGCGCCACGTCATCGCGCCGCGCCGCCTCGTTGCTGAGCGCCATTCGCTCCTCGCCGTCGAGCAAATCGACCTTGTTCCAGGCTTCGATCCGCGGTGGCCCCTCCTCCCCCAGCCCGAGCGCGGCGAGCACGTCATCGACGTCCTCGCGCTGCGCGTCATGGTCGGGGTGCGCCATGTCGCGCACGTGGATCAGCAGATCGGCCGACGCGACTTCCTCCAGCGTCGCCCGGAACGCCGCCACCAGCTGCGTCGGCAGGTCGGAGACGAACCCGACCGTGTCCGACAGGATCGCCTTGTCGAAGCCCGGGATTCGAATTTCGCGCATGGTCGGGTCGAGCGTCGCGAACAGCAAATTCTCCGCGAACACGGCTTCACCGGTCAGCCGGTTGAAAAGCGTTGATTTTCCGGCGTTGGTATAGCCGACCAGCGCGACCACCGGCCACGGCGCCCGCTGACGCCGGCCGCGGTGCAGGGAGCGGGTGCGCTTAACCTGCTCCAGCTCGCGCTTGATCTTGGCCATGCGGTCGCGGATCAGGCGCCGGTCGGCCTCGATCTGGGTTTCGCCGGGGCCGCCCAAAAAGCCGAACCCGCCGCGCTGGCGCTCGAGGTGGGTCCAGCTGCGGACCAGCCGCCCCGCCTGGTAATCGAGGTGGGCGAGTTCGACCTGGAGCCGGCCCTCGGACGTCGCCGCCCGCTCGCCGAAAATCTCGAGGATCAGCCCGGTGCGGTCGATCACCTTGGTGCCCGCCTCTTCTTCGAGGGTCTTTTGCTGGACCGGGGTCAGCGCCGCATCGACGATCAGCAGCCCGGCCTTATGCTTGTGAACGGTCTCCGCGATCTCCCCGATCTGGCCCTTGCCGAGCAAGGATGCAGGGCGGACCACGCGCAGCCGGTAAGAGCGGCGCGCGGCAATTTTGACCCCGATTGCCTCGGCGAGACCTTGCGCCTCGTCCAGCCGGGCCTCCACCGAGCGGCGCGCGCCAGCGCCGCTGCGCTCGCGGCCCGTCGTTTCCGGGACGACCAGCACCGCTCGTTCGCCGCGAGCGACGTCGATTTCGTCGAGCTTATTCAGGGTCGCTCTCCGCTGCTGGTTTGTCCGAAGCTGTTGCCGAAGCCTTTGGCTCGGGCTCGAGATCCAGCGCATGCGCCGGCTGCAGCGTCGAGATCGCGTGCTTATAGACCAATTGGACCTGCCCGCCGCGGTCGAGCAACAGCGAGAATTGGTCGTAGCCGGCGACCGCGCCCTGGAGCATGACGCCGTTGATCAGGAACACGGTCATCGCCTCACGGTCGCGGGCGGCGGCGGCCAGGAACAGGTCCTGCAGGGCCGCGCGGCCGCCCTGGCCCCCCTGCCCGTCCTTCTGAGTGGCAATAAAACCCGCCGGCATTTCGCCCGGCATGATGGTCGAGATCGAATGCTTGTAGACCAATTGCGACCCGCCATCGCGGCGCAGCAGCAGCGAAAAAGAGTCGAACCAGGTGATCACGCCCTGCAGCTTGACGCCCTTGACCAGGAAAATGGTCACCGGTGATTTCGATCGCCGGACGCTGTTGAGGAAATGATCCTGCAGGCTGAGGGACTTCTCGGCCATGCTTCGCGCTCCTGTTCCTCCGCCCTCGCTACTCCTCGACCTCGCGCTTGTCGCCGATGCCCAGCGCCTTCAATTTGCGGTGCAGCGCCGAGCGCTCCATGCCGATGAACGACGCGGTGCGCGAGATGTTGCCGGAAAAGCGGCGGATCTGGATTTTGAGATATTCGCGCTCGAACGATTCACGGGCTTCGCGGAGCGGACTGCCCATGATCGTCATGGTCGCGCTGGTGACGCCGGTCGAGCCCTGGCTGTCGAGGACTTCGCTCGGCAGCAGGTCGACCTCGATACAGCCGACCCGGTCGCCCGGCGCGAGGATGATGGTGCGCTCGATGATGTTGCGCAGCTGGCGGACGTTGCCCGGCCACTCGTGCGCCTGGAGCGCGGCCATTGCTTCATCCGACAGTGACGGGGTCGGGATCCGGCGCTCGGCGGCGAAGCGGGCGAGGAAGTGGCTGACCAGCTCGGGAATGTCCTCGCGCCGTTCGCGCAGCGCCGGGAGCTTCACCGGGACGACGTTCAGCCGGTAATAGAGGTCCTCGCGAAAGCGCCCCGCCGCAATCTCGTCGGACAAGGTCCGCGACGTCGCCGACAGCACGCGCACATCGACCTTGACTGGCCGCTGCCCGCCGACCCGATGATAGCTCTGGTCGGTCAGCACGCGCAGGATCTTGCCCTGCGTGGTCAGCGGCATGTCGGCGATCTCGTCGAGAAAGATGGTCCCGCCGTGCGCCTGCTCGAGCAATCCCGGACGCGACACGCCGTCGGTTTCCGATCCGAACAATTCCTCTTCGACGCGATCGGGGCTCATCATCGCCGCCGACAGCACGATGAACGGCGCCTTCGCCCGCGGGCTCCACTGGTGGATCATCCGCGCGGCGATTTCCTTGCCGACTCCGCCGGGGCCGGTGATCAGCACCCGGCTGCCGGTCGGCGCCACCCGCTTCAGGGTCGCGCGCACGGTGTTGATCGCCACCGAGCCGCCGTTCAGTTGCTCGTCCTGGCCGAACTGCTTGCGCAGTGTCGCATTCTCGCGCCGCAGCGCGTCGGTCTCGGTCGCGCGGTCGACCAGATAGACCAGCCGCTCGGCCTCGAACGGCTTCTCGATGAAGTCGATCGCGCCCTCGCGCACCGCGGCGACGGCGGTGTCGAGGTTGCCATGGCCGGAAATGACCAGCACCGGCAGGCTCGCATCGCGGCGCTTTATCTCCTGCAGGAGCTGGAGGCCGTCGAGACGCGATCCCTGCAGCCACACGTCAAGCAGGACCATCGATGGCCGGCGGTCGTCGATCGCGTCCAGCGCGGCGGTGCTGTCGGCGGCCGTGCGAACCGAATAGCCTTCGTCCTCGAGCACCCCGCTGACCAGGTCGCGGATATCGGCTTCGTCGTCGACGACCAGAACTTCAAGCGCCATCAGCTCATTTCCTCTGCTTCGTCACCACTGTCGGGATTGTCACCGCCGTCCGCCGACGCTTCCGAAGCGAGCCTCGCCAGGCGTTCGGCGTCGAAGGCGATGCGGACGTGGGTCCCTCCCCCCTTGCGATCGAGAAAGGCGATTTCGCCCAAATGTTCCTCGACGATTTTCTTGACGATTGCGAGGCCCAGGCCCGTGCCGCGCACGCGCGTCGTCATATACGGCTCGGTCAGCCGCTCGCGGTCTTCGGGAAGGCCGATCCCGGTGTCGAGAACGTCGATGACGAGTTGGTCGTCGTCCCTTCGGACCCGCAGCTCGACCCGGTCGCCGGCCAGGCTGTGTTCGCCACGATTACGTCGCGTTTCAATAGCTTCCACGGCATTTTTCACGACGTTTGTGAGTGCTTGCGATAGTTGGCGACGGTCGCTCACCATGACGAACTCGCCTTCCGGCGGGTCGATGACAAACGTCATCCCCGGATGTGCGACCTCGTGCAGGAACAGCGCCTGCCGGGCGATCTCGTGCACATTCTCCTCGCGGAACACCGGCTTGGGCATGCGCGCGAAGTTGGAGAATTCGTCGACCATCCGGCGCAAATCGCCGACCTGGCGGACGATGGTCCCAGTCAATTGCTCGAAGATTTTGGGATCGGACTGGATTTCCTCGCCGAACCGCCGCTGGAGGCGTTCGGCGGCGAGCTGGATCGGGGTCAGCGGGTTCTTGATCTCATGGGCGATCCGCCGCGCGATATCCGACCAGGCGGCGCGGCGCTGGTCGGCCAATTGCTCGGTGATGTCGTCGAAGGTCAGCACGGCGCCGTCCTGGTAACGCACCCGCTTGACCGCCAGGGTCCGCTGGCCGGTGCCGACGCTGACCTGCACATCGGCCTCGGGCTGGTCGCCGCGGATGAAGTCGGCGAGGTCGGAAGAGACTTTCTTCAGCGCAATGCCCTCGAGTTCCTCCCGGCCTTGCGGCAGGAGCGCTTCGGCCGAGCGGTTGATCAGCAGGATCCGGTTTTTCGAATCGAGCGCGATCACGCCCGCGGTGACGCTCGACAGCACTGCCTCGATGAACGCGCGCCGGGTCTCGAGCTGGGTATTGGCGGCCTTCAAGGCCCCGGTCTGCTCGTCGAGGCGGCCGGTCATCCGGTTGAACGCGGTCGCCAGCGTCTGAATCTCGTCTTCGGTGTTGGCGACCGGGACGCGGGTCGAAAAGTCCCCCTCCTCGATCCGCCCTGCCGCGGCGACCAGCTGCCCGACCGGGCGCACCAAGCGGTCGGCCAGCTTCAATGCGGTCAGGATCGCCAGCCCGACGATGACCAAAGCGCCGAGCAGGAGCGCGGCGTTGAAGCGCAGCTGGTTGGTTCGAGAGCGTGCGAGCAGGACTTGATAATCATGCATCACGTCGTTTGCGCGCTGAATCTGGCCGGCGACTTCCGGATCCACCCACCTTGCCGCGTAAAGATAGGTGTCCTTGCCGTAATCGAGCCGCGTTAGGACGGCGAGCCGGTTGGGTGTCAGCGCGTCCACGAATATGAGCTTCGGGTTGGAATCCAACTTGGTAACGGCGGCCCTGATTCGGGCATTGTCGACCATTTCCGGGTAGGGATTCACGAGTGCAAAGGACTGAACGTCTCCACTTGGTCCGATCCTTAGAACCGTCGCCTCGTTGAGGCTCCGACGATAGGATTGATAAGCGACACCCTCGATAAACCGGGGGTCTTCCAGCGACAGTTGCCGAAGGTACCCAGCAACGTCTCCCGACATGGTCGTCGCCTCGTTCCCGACGCGCCCCAACTCGAATTGATACGCTCCGTGGGCGACCTCAACCGTGTTCTCGAGCATGCCGCGGGCGCGGTCGGAGAACCAGAATTCTAGCCCGCTCTGGAACAGCAGCGACGCGAAGATCGCCACCAACACGGTCGGCACCGCGGCGATGACCGAGAACAAAGCGACCAGCCGGGTGTGCAGCCGGCCGCTGCCCAACCCTCCCGCGGCGGCGCGGTCCATCGCCACCTTGCGCGAGAACAATACCATCAGCGCGATCGCGGGAATGAGGTTGGCGACCAGCAGCAGCGCGATCAGCGGCGGCGACAGCAGGGTTCCTGGCTCGGCGCCCCGGCTCAGCACCCAGCCGCTGAAGGCGGCGATGACCAGCAGGAAGGCGCCGCTGCCCATCGCCGCATAACGATAGAATCGACCGCTCGCCCGCTCCCGCGCCAGCCAGTTCGCCGTTGAGTTGAGCGCCGTTGTGCCGGCCCGTGCATCCATCACTGTGGCCCTAGCACGGTCGCGTTGCATGAAAAACACACTCTGTGCGCGTTTGGCGCTTTATTATCCCTCAAGCGGCCGAGCGGGCCAGCCACGGCGAGTAGAATTCGCGCAGCATCGCGACCACCACGGCAGGATCGTCCTGGGTGTTGACGCGGTTGCGGAATTCGGCCGAGCCCGGCAGGCCCTTGGTGTACCAGCCGATGTGCTTGCGGGCGAGATTCACGCCTGTCATCCGGCCGTAGAGCTCGAGCATCGCTTCATATTGCTCGAGCATGGTTTCGAGCTGCTCGTCGAGCGACGGATCGGGGCGCGAACCGCCGTCGCGCAGCGCCGGGATCATCTGGCCCAGCAGCCACGGCCGGCCGTAGGCGCCGCGCCCGATCATCACCCCATCGGCGCCCGACTGGGCCAGCGCTTCCCTGGCGTCGGCGATCGAGCAGATGTCGCCATTGACGATCACCGGCACCGACACCGCCTGCTTCACATTGCGGATGAAGCTCCAGTCGGCGCTGTCCTTGTACATCTGGCACCGGGTGCGGCCGTGGACGGTGATCATCTTGACGCCGAGATCCTCGGCGACCCGCGCCAGCTCGGGCGCATTGAGGCTATTGTGGTCCCAGCCAGTGCGCATCTTCAGGGTCACCGGCACCTTCACCGCCTTGACGGTGGCGTTGATGATCGCGGCGGCCAGCGGCAAGTCCCGCATCAGCGCCGAGCCGGCGTCGCCATTGACCACTTTCTTGACCGGGCAGCCCATGTTGATGTCGATGATCGCCGCGCCGCGCTGCTCGTTCAATTTCGCCGCTTCGGCCATTTCATAAGGAGCGCAGCCGGCGAGCTGGAGCGACACCGGCTCTTCCGACGGGTCCCACAGCGACTTTTGCAGCGACTGGCGAGTCTCGCGGATCATCGCCTGGCTTGCGATCATCTCGCTGACCGTCAGCCCCGCGCCGAAGCGCTTGACGATCGTCCGGAACGGCAAATCGGTGACGCCCGTCATCGGCGCCAGGATGACCGGCGCGTCGATGCGGACGGGACCGACGTTGATGGGCTTGACCAGGTTCATGGGAAGGCGCGCCTTTACAGGAGCGGCGTTTGGGGAGCAAGGCGCGCGCGATGAGCGTCACCGCCTTGATCGTCGCCGCCGGGAGCGGGGAACGCATGGGCGCCGGCGTGCCCAAGCAATATCGCGCGCTGGGCGGCAAGCCGGTCCTGCGCTGGGCGGTCGAGGCGCTGTTTGCGCACCCGCGCATCGACGCCGTGCGCGTGGTGATCGGCGCGATTCACGAAGCGTTGGCGAGCCAGGTGCTGCAAGGCCTCGACGTCGGCAAGCTGGTTTTGGGCGGCGCGCACCGGATGGACTCGGTCCGCGCCGGCCTCGCCGCGGCGACCAGCAAGCAGGTCCTGGTGCACGATGCCGCCCGCCCCTTTTGCCCGCCGGACGTGGTCGATCGGCTGCTCGACGCGCTCGGCGGCCATGACGGCGCCGCCCCGGTGCTGCCGATTGGCGACACGCTGGCTCGCGCCGGCGGGATCCTCGGTGACCCGATCGATCGCACCGGCGCGGTTCGCGTCCAGACCCCGCAGGCGTTCGGCACCGATGGCTTGCGCACCGCCTACGACCGCTGGACGGGCGAACCACCGACCGACGAGACCAGCGTCGCCCGCGCCGCCGGGCTGACCGTCGCCGCGGTTGCTGGCGACCCGATGCTCGACAAGCTGACCACGCCGGCCGATTGGGACCGGGCCGAAGCCATGCTTGCCGCACGGCTGGTGTCGCGCACCGGGCTCGGCTTCGACGTCCACGGCTTCGCGGGTGACGGCCCGCTGATGCTCGGCGGCATCGCGGTGCCCCATTCCCGCGGCCTGTCGGGCCACAGCGACGCCGACGTCGTCCTCCACGCGATAACCGACGCCTTGCTTGGCGCGGCTGGGCTGGGCGATATCGGCGAGCATTTCCCGCCTTCGGACCCGCAATGGAATGGCGCCGCGTCGGATCGTTTTCTCGCCCACGCGGCCGAGCTCATCCGCGCCTCGGGCGGGATCATCGACCATGTCGACTGCACAATCATTTGCGAGGAGCCGAAAGTCGGTCCGCACCGTTCAGCGATGAAAGCGCGGATCGCCGAGATCCTCGGAGTGGGTGCAACGGACGTGAGCATCAAGGCCACCACCACCGAAGGGCTGGGCTTCACCGGCCGCCGCGAGGGCATCGCCGCACAGGCGGTGGCGAGCATCCGGACCGAGCCCAGAATGCGATCTGGCCGATGAGTGACTATCTGCTGCCCAAGGCACTGGTCGACAAGGCGCGCGAGGTGGTCGAGGCCAACCGCAAGGCCGGCCGCCGCATCGCCATCGCCGAAAGCTGCACCGGCGGCCTGGTCGCCGCCGCGATCACCGAGATCCCGGGCTCGTCCGACATCTTCGAAGCCTCGTTCGTCACTTATTCGAACGCGGCCAAGATCGGTCCGTTGAAGGTCAGCGAAGATCTGGTCGAGACCTTCGGCGCGGTCAGCGTCGCGGTCGCCTGGGCGATGGCGCGCGGCGCCCTGCTGGCCTCGGGAGCCGACGTCGCGGTGGCGATCACCGGTATCGCCGGGCCCGGCGGCGGGACAGCTTCGAAACCAGTCGGAACGGTCGTGTTCGCGCGCGCCCAGAGCGATGCCAACCCCGCCCAGATCGTCGCCGACGAGAAATTGTTTGCTGAACAGGGCCGTTCGGGAGTGCGCCTTCAGGCGGCGCTTTGCGCGCTCGACCTGCTGATGCCGTAAAGCGCCGCGGCGCGCTGTTCGAAGGCGTCGGTCATTCGGCGCACAGCCCGGTCGAACATCTGCCCGGCGAGGGCCTCGAAAATCCGCGAGCGAAAGGCGAAATCGACCGAGAAATGGACCTCGGTGCCGCCGCCCGGCGCGGCCTCGAACCGCCATTCATTCTTCAGATATTTGAGCGGGCCCTCGATATAGTCGACGCAGATGTCGGTCGGCCGCTCTTTGGTGACGCGGCTGGTGAAGCGCTCCTTGAACGCGTTGAAGCCGACGACCAGGTCGGCAATTGTCTCGGTTTCGCTCGACGAGCGAACCCGCACCGCGACCACCCAAGGGAGGAATTCATCATAGCGGGCGACGTCGGCGACGAGATCGAACAATTGCTCCGGCGAATAAGGGAGATGCTTCGTCTCGCTGTGCCGCGGCATTAGGCTTTCGCCTGCTCCAGCTTCGCGGTCCGGGCCGCCTGCATCGCCCGGAAATCGTCGCCGGCGTGATAGCTCGACCGGGTCAGCGGCGACGCCGCGACCAGCAGGAAGCCTTTCGCCCGGGCGATCGCCGCATAGGCCTCGAACGCCTGCGGCGTAACGAATTCCTCGACCGCTGCGTGGCGCGGCGTTGGCTGGAGGTATTGGCCCATGGTCAGGAAATCGATCCCCGCCGAGCGCATGTCATCCATCACCTGGTGGACCTCGAGCCGCTGCTCGCCCAAGCCCACCATCAGCCCTGACTTGGTGAACAGGTTTGGCGCCTTGCGCTTGACGCTCTCGAGCAGCCGCAGCGACGCGTAATAACGCGCGCCCGGACGGATCGTCGGATAGAGCCGCGGCACCGTCTCCAGGTTGTGATTGAACACGTCGGGGCCGGCCTCGACGATCGCCTCGACCGGCGCCTCGCCCTTGTTGCGGAAGTCCGGGGTGAGGATTTCAATCGTGGTGTTGGGGGCGCGCCGGCGGAGGGCCTCGATGACCTTGACGAACTGCGACGCGCCGCCGTCGGCCAGATCGTCGCGGTCGACCGAAGTGACGACGATATGCTCGAGCCCGAGCTCGGCCGCGGCGACCGCGACATGTTCCGGTTCGAGCGGATCCACGCTACGCGGCATGCCGGTCTTCACGTTGCAAAAAGCGCAGGCACGGGTGCAGGTGTCGCCAAGGATCATCACCGTCGCGTGCTTCTTGGTCCAGCACTCGCCGATATTCGGGCAGGCCGCTTCCTCGCACACCGTGACCAGCCCCAGCGAGCGCATCAGCCGCCTCGTCTCGTGATAGCCGGGGCTAGTCGGCGCTTTCACCCGAATCCAGTCGGGCTTGCGCTGACGGGTGCGGACGGCGGGTTCGCTCATGCCGGCCAGATAGCGATTGGCGTGCCCGCTTGCCACCCCTCCCTGCTCGCCGCTAGCAGCGCATCATGGCTCAGCTTGAAGAGATGATCGAAGGCTACCGGCGGTTTCGCGAAATCGGCTGGGAGCGCGAGCGCGATCGCTGGTCCGATCTCGCCGCGGGCCAAAGCCCCAAGGTGATGGTGCTCGCCTGCTCCGACAGCCGGGTCGATCCGACCCTGATCTTCGATGCCCGGCCGGGCCAGATGTTCGTCGTGCGCAACGTCGCCAACCTTGCCCCGCCGTTCGAGACCAGCCATGGCTATCACGGCGTCTCGGCGGCGCTCGAGTTCGCGGTCACCCAGCTCGAGGTCGAAGAAGTACTGGTGCTCGGCCACGGCTTCTGCGGCGGATGCGCGGCGGCGCTGACCGGCCAGTTCGACGAGGCCGACCACGGCGAAGGCCATTTCATCGCCGCCTGGGTCGATATATTGAAGGATGCACGCGAGAAAGTCCGGGCCAGCCATGCCGTGCTGGATGACGACGCTTTCCTGGCGATGGAGCGCGAAGCGGTGAAAGTGTCGCTCGCCAATTTGCGCACTTTTCCATGGGTGATCGAGCGCGAGGCCGCAGGTCGCCTGACGCTCCATGGTGGGCATTTCTCTATTTCAGAGGGCCGCCTGTACCTGCTCGACGAGGCGGAACGTGAGTTCCACCCCGTCTAACAGATTCGGCACTAGCACCTGGTGTTATAGTCGTAGACCGGCCGGCCATACTGGTCGACGTAATAGCAATAGCCGCGGGTATCGCGGTAATATTGACGGCCCTTGACGACCGCACCGAGCACGCCGCCGAGCACCGCGCCGGCGATCGCGCCTTCGCCAACGCTGAGGCCGGGGATAATCGCGCCAGCCACGCCGCCGGCGATGGCGCCGCCGACCGCGCCGGTCGCCGCGCGTCCGGCCTGGCCGGTGTTGTTGTTGTTGTTGTTATAATAGGGATCATTGTATCCGCTATTGTAGCCGTAAGGATTGGTAGCGCAGCCGGTTACCGCGATACTGGCGGCAAGCGCTGCTGTAATGCCAAGATATTTTCTCATCTGACTTTCCTTTTCGAAAAGTGGCGGCCTTCCGACACTCGCCTCCTGTGGTTGTTTTAAGTGCTTGAGAAGGCGTTTCGTTCCCGCACCGATCATCTGGCGTTCAGCTCCGGGAACGATCCGCGCCAAGATGTGGTCATTCCGCGACACTGCGCTAGACAGGCGCAAAGACGCTATTCGTCACTAAGCCGGGGATTCGCGCCATGAAGGACCGCAACGGCGACGCGGAAAAGAACATCGCATTGCTGATCGATGCCGACAATGCGTCGGCCGGGCATCTCGACGAAGTCCTCTTGGTCTTGAGCGAGCTCGGCACCATCAACGTCCGCCGCGCCTATGGCAATTGGGCCAAGACCAGCCTCAAGGGCTGGGAGAAATTGACCGGCCTCCATTCGATCATCCCGATGCAGCAGTTCGACGTCGCCAAGGGCAAGGGCGCGACCGACATGCGGTTGATCATCGACGCCATGGACCTGCTTTATCGCGGCAATGTCGACGGCTTCGGGATCATGTCGAGCGACAGCGACTTCCTGCCGCTCGCCCAGCGGATCCGCGAGGAAGGGCTGCCGGTCTACGGCTTCGGCACCGCCAAGACCCCGCTGCCGTTCCGCCAGGCCTGCACCCGGTTCTTCGACGTCGCGGCGCTGGCCATGGACGAACAGGAAGAGCTCGAGCAACCGGCGATGTCCAAGGGCCGTCGCCCGGTGGACAGCGAGCTGCTGCAGGTGCTGGGCGCGGCGTTCAAGGCCTCCAAGCGCGACGTGGACGGCTATGCGTCGCTCTCGGAACTCGGCCAGCGCGCCAAGGCCGTGTCGAGCTTCGCCGCCCGCAACTATGGCTACACGCGCTTGTCCGACCTCATCCGGGCGGTGCCGAATTTCGAGGTCAAGGGCGGCGAAGAAGGCGGGTTGCTGGTCAAGCGCTTGCGCTGAGGCAAGCCAACCCCTGCCGCCGAACTGTTGTCCCTTCGACACAGCTCCGACTTTTTTAACGTGGGTAAGGAACGGGCACCCTGGCTGAGGGTTTTGGAGGTTCACCTGCCGTTCACCAAAATCGGAACTGCCCGCCCCTTGACCCTGCACGCACCCCTCAAGGCCGAGGAATATCTCGACACCGCGATGAAGGCCCTTGCCACCGGCGACGTCTGTCATTCGCTGCTCGATCGATTGCCGGTGCCGATCTACACCACCGGCCCGGACGGTGCGGTCACCTATTGGAACCGCGCTTGTGTCGAGTTCGCCGGCCGCGAGCCGACGCTGGGCCAGGACCGATGGTGCGTCACCTGGAAAATCTACACCACAAGCGGCGACCATCTGCCGCACGACCAATGCCCGATGGCCCGGGCGATCCGTGAAAAGCGCCAAAACCGCGGCGCGGTCGCCATCGCCATGCGGCCCGACGGCAGCCGCCGCGCCTTCACCCCCTATCCGACACCGCTGTTCGATGCCGAGGGCAACCTCACCGGCGCGGTCAACATGCTGATCGACGTCAGCGCCGAGCAGGCGGATGTGCTGGCCGAGCAGTCCCAGCGCTGCCGTCGGTTGGCCGACGCGACTTACGACCGCCAGACCTGCGGCGTGCTGTCGGCGATGGCGGATGAATTCGCGAAGACCGCCTCGGACCTCAGCGTCTAAATTAACTCCAGCGAACAGACGACCTCGTCACCGGCCGAGACGCCGGCGCGGCGGCGGACGTCGGCCTTGATCGGCAGGATGTAGCCGCCCGATTTTTGTGGGAACACGGAGGTGCGCCAGCTGACGCCGTTAATCGTCGCTTCCACCCGTGCCGACCCGAACCCGCGGCGGTTGCCGAAGCTGTGCGCCTTGATCTCGACCGCTTCAGCAGCGGGGAGGGTGAGGAAAT
>JBKJYX010000033.1:0-3597 GCA_046715575.1 Sphingomicrobium sp.
GGCTGTTTTCAACAAGAAAATGGCGCGAGTGACGGGACTCGAACCCGCGACCTCCGGCGTGACAGGCCGGCGCTCTAACCAACTGAGCTACACCCGCGTGATCGGCGACGCGGCGAACTAGGTTACCCCCCCAGCACTGTCAACCGACCTGCGGTCAACCGGCCTGCTGCCAGCTGGGCTCTCGGCGGCGCTGTCGATATCGTCCTCGTCATCATCCTCATGTTCGCCGACATGGGTCAAGGTCCCGTCCTCGAACAGGAACCCGGCGATGTCCGGCGTGCCGGCGGCCGAGAAGATCGTTTTCATGATGATCAGCAGCGGCACCGCCAGCAGTGCCCCGGTGGTCCCCCATACCCACGCCCAGAAGCTCAAGGAGATGAGGATCGCGAGCGGGCTGATGGTCAGCCGCTTGCCGACGATCATTGGCGTGATGAAATTGGCTTCGATCAGGTGCAGCCCGATGAAGATCGCCGGCGGCAGCATCGCCGACCAGGCGTCGGAAAAGGTCATCAGGCCGCCGAAGAACAGGAATAGCGAGGCGGCGATCGGGCCCAGATACGGGATGTAGTTGAGGACCGCGACGATGCCGCCCCACATGACCGGCGAGTCCATCCCGAGCTGCCACAGGATCAGCGCGGTGAGCGCCCCCAGGGTGACGTTGATGACGGTGATCGTGCTGATGTAGGTCGAGGTCGCATCGACCACCTGCTGGATCACCCGGGCGGTGGTCAGCGCACCTTCGAAGCTGCCACGGCTGACGATTGTCTGCTTGCGCATCGCGGTCCAGCCGGCGAGGAAGAAGAAGATCACCAGCAGCGCGAAGAATAATTGGATGAGGATGTGCGGCGCCGACGTCGCCAGCAGCCCCGACAGCGAGTTGGGAGTCTCGATCCGCACCGTGCGCGTGGTCTCCGGCGTGATCACGACCTGCGACAGAATTCGCTCGAGAAAGCGGTCGAACGCCTTGTACAGGTCGAGCACCGGCTCGAGCGTCGCGCGGATCTTGGGCAGGCGTTCCGGGACCAGCGCCACCCAGTCGATCGCCGGCAGCACGATCGAGCCGATCGCGAAAAACGCGATCATCAGGAAAATCACCACGCACAGCCCCGCCGAAATCCGCGACGGCACGCCGCGCCGCTCGAACCATTCGAGCATCGGCACCAGCGCGATGGCGATCACCAGCGCCGCCGTCACCGGCAGGAAAAACTCGGCGCCGGCGCGCAGCGCGAACGGCAAGGCGATGATCAACCCGACCCCGCCGAGCAGGGTCAGCGAGGCCAGCAGCCGGTCGCGCTTGGGGGTGTCGCCTTCGAGCAGGTGCGGCCCCTCGCCGCCGGGTGGGCCGGGTTCAGGGCCTTTATGCTTGCTGCTCCGCGCGTCCATGGCACCACCATATCGGCGGCAGCGCGGCTCGGCTAGCGGTCGCGGGCGGAACGACCTGGCCGGTAGGCTCGCTCGCCGGAATTAGTGGCACTGGAGCGAAAGAGCGGCCGCACCTTGGCGGCGCGGCGGCGCAGGCCTAAGCCAGCACCCCAAGTTTGACAGGGAGAGTTTCGGTTACTGTCACCGTAATCTCATATCTCCGATCCGGTGGAAGACGTCGCACGTCCGCGATCCGGAGGCGCTCTCATGCTTGAACCTGGAATGCGCCTCTTCGCGGTGGAGTGTCGGCACAACGAAGGAGAAGCTACCACCTTTTACGTGCCCGCATTGAACTCAGATGGGGCGATCCGTCGTGTCAAAACGGTGGTCCACAATGCTCGGGCTCAGGATTCCTCAGTGCCCGACCCATTTCAAGATCCTGAGGGCCTAGAAGTCCGAGTTGGGACTTTCGATCCGATGGACCAAACGAAAATTCTATTCGGAGACTGGTCGCCCGTCGCGCAGTGATCTCAAATTACGGTGGAATTACGGATTACGCGGAATTACGGTGGGAATTACGGGGACGGTGCACTCAATGCACTAAATTACCGCAGAAGTTCGAAATAGCTTTCCTACAGCAACCAAACGGGTTATGTTGCGCCTCCGAGTCGAGGACCGCGCCCTTGCCTGCCCTGTTGCCCCTCACCGCCACCAAGCCGCGCCGGCGCTCGTTCTTTTGCGCGCGTAGGGGCGTGAAAGTCGTGACTGCCAACGCCCCTAAGCCTGTCCTGAGCCTGTCGAAAGGGCCTGTCTTGAGCCTGTCGAAAGATCCCGAAACAGACAAAGTAGACAACCCCCGATTCATTCCTTTTCCAGCAGAGAAGCTCCCGAAACTCCCGAAACTCACACATCCCCGGATTCACCTGGTGCCCGCGCTCGACGGGAAGAATTGGTGCCCCTGGTCCGACTTGAACGGACACTCCGGTTAGGAACTCGATTTTGAGTCGAGCGCGTCTACCATTCCGCCACAGGGGCCCAAAAGGGGTTGGCCGCGCTTTGCTAGCGGCGCGTGCCTCGCGGGGCAACCATCAGGCGGTCGCGACCGAGCCGTCGGCGCCCGGCGATGGTCCGTGGCGGTTGTCGCCTGGAGTCCCCGGCAGGACCATCAACACGAGCAAGGCGATCGCCCCAGCCAGCGCGACGATGCCGACGATCCCGGCGGTGCCGAGTGCGGCCGTGGAACCGTCCAAAGCTGCCATCGTGCTCATGTACCCAACGACCGCATAAGGCAGGATTGCCACCAACACCCACCAGCCGCTGCGGTTAGTGTCGTGAAGCCGTCGGACGGTGACCGCGAGGCCCGGCACCAGCAGCCCGAGCATCAGGATCAGCGACAGCGGCCCGCCGGCGATGTCGTCGAGCCCGACGATCCTCTCGACGATCGCAACGACGACGGAAACGACGAGCACCGCCAGCGTGTACCACCAGAATTCCGGGCGCGATGCACGGCCCTTGAACTCGGCATATTTCTCGATCGGCCGTTTCGCCCAATCCACCGGTGTCATCGTTGTCGTCATCTCGGCCCCCCTGTTGGAGAGGCGGATGCTAAGGCCGTCGCGGAGCAGTGCAAGCGATCTAATTCGCCGCTGCTACCGGGCTTCCGGCCAGCGCCGGCACGCTCTCGCGCAGGTGCAGGTAGGCGCTGTCGAAGTCGCCGACCTCGGCGAGCTTGTTCCAGTCGCCAATGCGGATCGAGCGCGGGCTCAACCGTTCAATCAACCCCTCCGCCTCCAGGAGCTTCAAGGTCCGGTTGACGTGAACCGAGGTGAGGCCGGTGGTATCGCCAAGCTGCTCCTGGGTCATCGGCAGCTGGTAACCGGTGCCGTCGCCGAGGCCGGCAAGCTTCAACCGCAGGGCGAACTCGCACAGCACATGGGCGATGCGGGTTCGGGCATCGCGCCGCCCGACATTGGCGATCCACTCCCGGAAGATCGACGCGTCGACCAGCGTGTCGAACCACATCGCCTTACCGACCGCGGGACGCTCGAAGGCCAGCTCGATGATCTCGTCGCGCGGGATCATCGCGACCTGCCCCGCGGTCAACATCTGGACGCTGTGGTCGGCGGTGCCCAGCAGCGAATTCTGCAGGTCGACCATCTCACCCTTCATGTGGATCGCGACAATTTGCCGATACCCGCCGCCGACTATCTAGGGCGCTCCTGATATGAATTGATC
>JBKJYX010000034.1:0-3292 GCA_046715575.1 Sphingomicrobium sp.
TAAAGGAGAGATGGAGTGTGCTGTGATGGGTCACAGATTTCATAGAGGGTTTACTGCGGCAGAGAGAACGGAGTTATGGGATCGCTGGGTGCCGTCGCGAACGTGGTTGGAATTGGGCGAGGCGCGATCTCGGGTAACGTGACGATACCGTTTCAGGCGGCGAGGTCAATTGGCTGATCGCTGAGCTTCGTGGCGAGCGTTTGCCAGCCATCGATCTTGCGCATGTTGATCTGGCCGGAAGCGAGCAGGGCCCAGAACAGCATGGCCGCAGTGTCGGCCGAAGGTAGCACTGTCTGGGTCTTGATCCGTCGCTTGAACTCCTCATGCAATCGCTCGATCGCATTGGTCGTCCGTGCGCTACGCCACTGGCTTGGCGGCAGGCGGGTGAAGGTGAAGAGCCTGTCGCCCGCCTCCTCCAGGCTGTCGGCGACGGAGCGGTGCTTGAGCCGCCATTTACGGATGAAGGCTTTGCGGCGCGCTTCGATCTCCTGGCGGGTCTCGGCGTAAATCATGTCGTTGTAGTCAGCGGTGATCTCGTCGTGCAGGCGCTCGGGCGCGTGGGCGAACAGGTTTCTGTGCTTGTGGACCGTGCAGCGCTGGACCGGCACGTCATTCCAGACCGCGGCAATGGCCCGGTCGAGCCCTGGCGCGCCGTCAACGATGATGAATTCGGGCTGTCGCAGCCCGCGCCCGATCAGATCGTCGAGAACGGTGCGCCAGGCCTCGGTGCTCTCGCTCCCCATCTGCTTGATCGCGAGCAGCACCTTCTGGCCGTCTTCGCGCACGCCGAGGACAACAAGCAGCAGGATCGAGGTCGCTTTGCGGTCGAGCCGCACGCGCACCACCGTGCCGTCGAGAATGAGCCGTACAATCGGCTCCCCGGCCAGCGATCGGGTGTTCCAGGCGTCCCAATCACCCTTCACCTTCCGCCACGTCCGGCTTACGATGTCCTTGCCGACCGCGCCGCCAAACAGGGCGCCGAGCGCGCGCCGCACCCGGCGCGTATTGGTGCCGGCGAGGTAGCAGCCCGCGATCAGCGCGTCGGCGGCAAGCGTGCGCCGCTGATAAGCCCGCAGCGCCTGGCTCTTCCACTCCGCCGTCTTGCCATCGGCGGCGTTCAACCTGGCGCGCGGGACCGCGATCTCGATCGGTCCGAACGTGCCGGTCAGAGACCGCGTCCGGCGGCCGTGGCGGTGGCCCGTTACACCGACTTCTTCGCCAGGTCTCTTGCTTCGCTCGTAGCGCGGGCGGGCCAGGACTGCATCGAGCTCGCCGTGGATCAATTCTTCGATGAACCTGCGCGCGCAGACGCGCACTTCGGTCTCGATCGGATCGAACCAGTTGTCGAAAAGGTCAACAGCCCTCCCGACCCTTGGCTGCGAAGAAGCAGGCTTCGTGGTAATGCTTGTCATGGCGTGGTCTCCAGTCCGGCACTTCAATGCCGGATGATTCGAGGTTGAACACCCCGGAGACTACGCCACACCCAATTCCTACCAACTCCGCGACGGCACCGCCTCCCAGCCTTTGCCTGTCTCGCAGGCGGCAAAGAAATCCTTGGCAGTCGCGGTAATCGAAGTCATTGCGGTATCTCCTGTTGACGGTTTCGAAAGTCTGAGCGAACTCCTCCAGCCGTTTGCCAGGATCCTGGCTAATGTATTGGATCGAGAAACGGAACGTCCGGGTCGCTGACGTAGAAGATGAGCACCTGGGTCGCTTCACTGGAGCTCTTGTTGTAGCCCGTCATTTTTACATGAGGCGGCTCGACCATGGACTCTCCGGCTTTCACCGTGACCGGCGGGCGGCCTTCCATTTCCAGGGTGAACGCACCTTCAAGAATGTAGACCGTCACCGGGAAACGATGTGTGTGATAGACCGTCTTATCGCCGGGCTTTATCGTGGCGGTGAGAAACTTCACCTCCTGCTTGTCGCCCTTCGGCATACCCGTAACGACTTCCTTGTCTACGAGATTAGGGCGCGCGAGGCTTTGATCCTGTGCGACCGATGCGGTCGTAGAGAGCGCCGCGGCAGCAATGGCCATGACGACTGAGTAGCGCATTTGCCCTCTCCTCTGATTAGGCAGAACAGTCTATCGCCGGCCATGCGAGTATGGCAGCCTTATCTGGGAGCGATTGGGCCGCACACCGCTGGCTGGGCCATATTGACGGCTGACCTGTGGCGCGGAGATGAATCCCAGCCATCCGGTAAATGGGAGCCAGCCGAGTGGCTTCGTAACCAGTTCATGGAGGCCCTGACGTTGGCGCAGGATACGGGACGGTGGAGGGAATGATGGACCAATCGATGAGCCTGGCCATGCGGTACCTTGGCACCGCACCGCTCGCCCGCTCCGACGAGGTGATCGAGTGAGACGCCGCGCGCTGCTGGCCTTGTTCGGCAGCGTGGCGACCGCCGGCTCGCCCGCCGTCCTCGCCCAAACCCCACCCAAGGTCTATCGCGTCGGATTGCTCGGCCCCGCGGCGCCCGTGTCCGAGAAAGGTGTGTTCGGGGCGCCGTTGATTCGGGGCCTTGCACAACTCGGTTATGTGCAAGGTCGGAATCTCGTGGTGGAGCGCCGCGCGGTGGAGGGGCAGATGGACCGCCTGCCGCGCAACGTCGACGAATTGGTGGCGAGCAAGGTCGATGTCATCGTCGCCGTGGGATATCACGCAGCGCTCGCCGCGAAGCAACAGATGACCATTCCCGTCGTTGTGTTCGCCACGGGCGACCCGGTCGGCACCGGCCTGGTTGAAAGTCTGGCACGGCCAGGCGGCAACCTTACCGGCCTCTCGGATTGGTCGGCAGAACTCACTCCCAAGCGTTTGGAGTTTCTTAAAGAGATTGCACCCGGGCTGCGTCGCGTAGCGGTTCTATGGAACGCAGGCGACGTCGGGATGACGCTGCGTTACCGGGCGTCCGAGACAGGGGCAATGCAATGGGTATCAGCGTCCAGGCGCTGGGCCTGCGCGAACCCGATGATTTCGAAGATGCGTTCAAGGCGATGAACCGCGAACAGCCGAACGCGATTCTTCTCGTCGCCGACACTTTCACCAGCTCCAACAGCAAGAGAGTTTTCGAGTACGCGGCGGCTCATCAGCTGCCGGCTATCTACGAACTCGACTTCCTGGTCCGCGCAGGCGGATTGATGTCATACGGCCCCGATTTGGATGAAAGTCTCAGCCGCGTGGCGAGTCTCGTCGATCGTATTCTTAAGGCAGCCAAGCCGGCGGACCTGCCAATCGAGCAGCCGACGCGCTTCCGCCTCGCCATCAACCTCAAGACCGCCAGGGCACTCGGG
>JBKJYX010000035.1:0-18411 GCA_046715575.1 Sphingomicrobium sp.
CCCGGGGACCGGGCTGCTGCTCATGGTGGGGGGTATTCGGGGCGTCGAATGGCACGGCATGATGTGCTCGGTCCGCGAGCTCGAATTGGGCGATGAGCATGAGGGCATCATCGAGCTTGCCGCCGACACGCCGGTGGGAGCGGCCTTCGCCGCTTACGCCGGGCTCGACGATCCGTTGTTCGACGTCGCGGTGACCCCCAACCGTCCCGACTGCTTCGGGGTCGACGGCATCGCGCGCGACCTTGGCGCAGCGCAGATCGGGCATTTCAAGCCCAAGAGCACCAGCGTCATCGAGGGCCAGTTCGAGCCGGCGGTGGCGGTAACCGTCGAGGCGGATTCGGGCTGTTATGTGTTCTGGCGGCGGATGATCCGCGGGGTGAAGAACGGGCCCAGTCCCGACTGGCTGCAGAAGCGGCTGCGGGCGGTTGGGCTGCGGCCGATTTCGGCGTTGGTCGACATCACCAACTTCTATTCGATCGACCAGTCGCGGCCGCTGCACGTCTACGACATCGCCAAGCTCAAGGGCGGAATCCATGTCCGCCGCGGCCGGAAGGGGGACAAGTTCCTCGCCCTGAACGGCAAGGACTATGAGCCGACGCCCGAGGATTGCGTGATCGCCGACGACAGCGGCGCGATCGGGCTGGGCGGGATCATCGGCGGCGACAGCACCAGCGTCGAGCCGGGCACCAGCGACATGCTGCTCGAATGCGCCTGGTTCGACCCGGCGCGGATCGGCGCTACCGGCCGTCGGCACGGGATCAACACCGACGCCCGGGCGCGGTTCGAGCGCGGCATCGACCCGATGAAGCTGTCGAGCGCGATCGAATCGGCGGCGCAGATGATCCTCGATTTCTGCGGCGGCGAACCGTCGGAGCCGCGCATCAGCGGCGAATTTCCCGTGGGCGGCTATCCCAACCGGGACAAGGTCGTCGCCTACCGGCCGCAGCGGCTGGCCGACCTCGGCGGGATCGAGCTCGACCCCGAGCAGCAGGCGGCGATCCTCGCCCGGCTCGAATTCCTGCGGCTCGACCCCAACGATTCCGAAAGCTGGATCAGCGAGGAACAGCGGCTCGCCATGCTCGCGCTCGACCAGGAGGGCAGCTGGTTCATCCGCGCCCCGACCTGGCGGCCGGACATCGATGGCGAGGCGGACATTGTCGAGGAGATCGCGCGGATCCACGGCTATGAGCACGTGCCCTCGACCCCGCTCGACCGCGAGCCCGGGGTCGCCAGGCCGACCGCGACGCGCGCGCAGCGGATCGAGCGGCGGGTCCGGCGCACGGCCGCCGCGCGGGGGCTCGACGAGGCGGTCACCTGGAGCTTTATTTCGGAAGGCGAAGCGGCGGCATTCGGCGGCGGCGAATGGCGGCTGATGAACCCGATCAGCGAAGAGATGAAGGTGATGCGGCCGTCGCTGCTGCCGAGCCTGATTGGCGCCGCGCGGCGAAATATCGACCGTGGGCAATCGTCGATTCGCCTGTTCGAAATAGGCCGCCGCTATCACGCCGACGCCGAGCGTGCGACGGTGGCGCTGGTGCTTGCCGGCGAGAAGCGATCGCGCGGCTGGACGAACGGCAAGGCGCAGGCCTTCGATGCGTTTGACGCCAAGGCCGAAGCGCTGGCCTTGCTCGAGGCGGCGGGCGTTCCGATCGCCAACCTCCAGCTGTTCCACGATGCGGGATCGACCTGGCACCCGGGCCGCTCGGCGACGCTGCGGCTGGGGCCGAAGACCGTGCTCGCGGCGTTCGGGGAGATTCACCCGGGGTTGATGTCGCTGCTCGATGCGCCTGCCGGTGCGGTCGCGGCCGAAATCTATCTCGACGCGTTCCCGGCAGCACGCGACAGCGGCCGGGCCCGTTCCGCGTTCGCGCCGCCGGCGCTGCAGCCGGTGACCCGCGACTTCGCGTTCATCGTTCCGGCCGACCTCACCGCCGACTCTCTGGTTCGCGCGATCCGCGGCGCCGACAAGACGGCGATCACGTCCACACGCCTTTTCGACCGGTTCGAGGCCAAGGACGGCCTGTCGCTAGCGGTCGAAGTCACGCTCCAGCCGGCCAACCAGAGCTTCACCGAGGAGGAGATCGCCGCCATCTCCAAGCACATCGTCGCGGCCGCCGAAAAGCTCGGCGCTCACTTAAGGAGCTGAGTGTTCCAGTGCATTGATGGCGGCGTGGACGCGGGCTTCGATCTCGTCGCGTTTCAATCCCGCTGGAATGACCTCCCCGACGCGAAAGTGGATGGTGCCGCTGTGCTTGACGACGCCGCGTGGGAACAGCCGGCCGCTGTCCATCGCCACCGGCACCACCGGCAGGCCGAGGGCGCGGTACAGGCCCGCGAATCCGGCGCGGAGCGGTGGAGCGGTGCCGGGCGCGACCCGCGTTCCTTCGGGATAGATGACCACCGGGCGGCCGGTCGCTTTCGCCGCCTTCGCTTCGGCCAGCATCTCGCGCAGCGCCTTCGCTCCCGCCTCGCGGTCGACGGCGATGATTCCGTAGCGCCGGGTCAGCCGCCCGAAGAGCGGCAGGTCGGCGAGCTCGCGCTTGAGGACGATGATCGGAATCCGCGCGACCAGCAGCATTTCGATGGTCTCGAACATCGACTGGTGCTTGACCGCGATCAGATGCGGGCCGGGCGGCACCGTGCCGTGGATCTCGGTGCGGATCCCGAGCAAATCCGTGGCCAGCCAATGGTGGAAATGCGCCCAGCCGGTGACCACCCGCAGCATCGCCGGAGTGCCGATTCCGCCGGCGACAATGCCGAGCAGCACGAACACCAGGGTGCCCGGGTAGAAAATCAGCGAGAACAGCAGCGATCTGAGCAGCTGCATCAGATGTCGAGCCACACCGCCAGGCGGCGCAGCACATATTTGTTATATTCGCCGAACAAGGTGACGAACCGCGGCGAGCTGCGCACGGCGTCCGGCACGGTTTTGACCTTGTCGCCGAGCACCTGGCGAAAATCGTACCGTGCGCGACGCATGTGCCAGTCGCTGGTGATCAGCCGGAACGAGCGATAGCGATGCTTTGCCAGCCAGCGCTGGGCTTCCTCGGCATTGGAGCGGGTATCGACCGATTCGCTGCCGAGATCGACGCAGCAGTTGACCAGCTTCGCGCTGCCACCGAGCCGTCGGATCAAATCCTGCTTGGTCACGGCGGGATCGGCGCCGGCGACCAGCAGCCGCTTCGCCTGGCCCGCTTTCAATATCTTGACGCCATGCTCGATGCGCCCGACGCCGCCGGTGATCACCACCGCCGCGTCGGTCCGCGCGGCGTCCCTGGCCGCGGGCTTGCCAAGCGTGACCGTGAACAGGATGAAGCCGAGTGCATAAAGGAGCGCGACCAGCGACGCGAAACGGATGATCATGTCGCCTGCCGCAATGTGGACAGGACCGCGGTCCGCGCGACCCAGGTTGCCAGCACCACCAGCGCCAGGGGCAGCAGCGCGAGCATGACGAAATCGAAGCCGTGCAGCGGCGACCTGCCCATGAGGTCGCCGGCAAACGCCGTGCCGCCGCCCGCCAGCAGCAGCAGGACCAGCACCGCGGCGACGGCCCCAGCGATCGCCCCGGCCAGTGAATCGAGCGCGATCTTGCGCTGGAACAGGTTGGTGACCTGGATGTCGGTGGCGCCGATGCCGTGCATCACTTCGATCGTCGAGCGGTGGGTGTCGAGCGCGCCGCGCGCCGCCAGCACTACCGCCGCCGAGGTCGCCGCCGCCATCAGCGCGACCAGCGACAGGGCCAGCCACTTCAACACCCAGATCGCGCGCAGCAGCGGCTCGAGCACTTCGCGATGGGCAATGAAACGCGCCCCGGGCGCGGCCGCTTCGACCCGTTTGGCGATCGCGGCGAAATTGGCGTTGTCGGCGACATCCAATGTGATCAGCGCCGGTACCGGCAGCTGGTCGTCGACCCCGGCCGGGCCCAGCCAGCGCTCGAGCGTTCGCCTCATCTCCGCTTCGGGCACCGGGTCCGCCTTGATGACGCCGGGCGCGGATCGCACCGCCACGAGCGCGCGGGGCAGGATATTGCTGCCGGCCGGGATCTGCACCGCGAAACGGTTCTCAATCCCCTGCGCGACCAGCCCGGCGGCATTGGACAGGGCCAAGCCAGCTGCCGCCACGGTCATCATCGCAAAGGTCATGATCGCGATCACGAACGGAGTCGGGCCGCGGAACCGTCCGCCGGGAAGCAGCCGGCGCTCGGCGGGCGAGGCGAACAGCCAGTCGAACATCAGTTTTGCCCCCGCGGCTCTGAATGCGGGGAAGGCGGCGGATTCTTCAGCGTGCCGGTTGGGTCGACCATCGAGCCGTTTTCCAACCGGACCATCTGCGCGCCGGGGATTGAAGCGATCAGCCCGATGTCGTGAGTCGCGACGACCACCGTCGTGCCGAGGTGGTTGAGCGCGGAAAACAGGTTCATCAGGCGCCCGGCCATTTCGGCATCGACGTTGCCGGTCGGCTCATCGGCGACCAGGATCTCGGGCTGGCTGATGACCGCGCGGGCGATCGCCACCCGCTGCTGCTCGCCGCCCGACAGCGTCGCCGGCCGCGCGCTCGCCCGGTCGGCAAGGCCAACCCAGGCCAGCATCTCACGCACCGGGCCTTCGACATCGACCTCGCTCTTGCCGGCGATCCTCAGCGGCAGCGCGACATTGTCGAACGCCGACAAATGCCGGATCAGGCGGAAGTCCTGGAAGACGACGCCGATCCGGCGGCGGAAATTGGGCAGCACGTCGCGCGGCGCCTCCGACAGCTCCTCGCCGAACAGGCGAATGCGCCCGCGGGTCGGCCGCTGCGCCAGATAGAGCAGCTTCAGGAGTGACGTCTTGCCGGCACCCGACGGCCCGGTGAGGAAATAGAAGGTGCCGCGGCCGAGGCGAAAATCGAGATCGCGCAGCACTTCGGCGCCGGTGCCGTAGCGCAGCCCTACACTATCGAATTCGACGATGGCCGACAGCGCCCGTTCCCTTCCCGCTCGTGACGGACTTCTCGCACAGCGCCCGCCGCCTTGCCAATGCCCGCGCATTCCTGTTTACCGGGCCGGATACCAGGGCGTTAGCCGTCCGGATAAGGGCTCTAGCCGATGATCCTCACTTGCCCCTCGTGCGGCACCCAATATGTGGTGAAGGACGGGGCGATTCCGCCGCAGGGGCGCCAGGTCCGCTGCGCCTCGTGCAAGCACAGCTGGCACCAGGACGCCCAACTTGTGGATGAAGGGCCGGCGCCGAAGGTGGACGATGAGGAATCGCTGGCCGAGACGCTGGAAATCGATCCGAGCAGCGGGCCCGAGGCGGAAGAGCGCGCCTACCAGGAAGCGGCGCTGGCCGCCGAATCTGCCGACGACGGCTCCCAAGCGCCCGCCGGTTACGCGCCGATCTCGCCGCCCGACCTGGGGGATGAATTCGCCCCTGTGGAAGGCGCCCCTGCGGAAGGTGGGGGCGAGGTGGTCCGAGAGTCCGAGATCATTCCGCGAAAGTCGGAACTGGACGAGATCGCCGAAGAGGCGAAGGCTCATGCCGATGAGCAAGGGGCCGATGAGCAAGGGGCCGATGAGCAGGGGCAGGCGACACCCGAGCAACCGCCGGAGGACGACGATTTCCGGCCGTTCGTTTTCCGCGACCCCGAAGAGCCGGCGCCGCGCAGCCCGCTGACAAAGGTCCTGGTCGCCGCCTTGCTGATCGCCGCCGCGGCCGCCGCTTTCTGGTTCCTGGCTCCAGCCGAATGGAAGCAGCGCGTCGGCATCGCCGGGGCGGGCGAGACTCCGCTGCAGCTGATGATGACCCACAGCGACCGCCAGAAGCTGGCCAGCGGCAACGAGCTGCTCGCCGTCAGCGGCCGGGTGATCAACCCGACCGATGAGAACCAGAATGTACCGCCGATCCAGGCGCAATTGCGCAACCGCTCGGGCAAGCTGGTCTACAGCTGGACGATCGCTCCCCCGGCGCGGATCCTGCCGCCCGGGGCCAGCGCGACGTTCAACAGCGCCGAGGTCAATGTCCCGGCGGGTGGCGACGAGCTGACCATCACCTTGGGCTCGGCCAAGACCTGAGCCCTTATTCGAATTCGACCAGTCTGACGGTTTCCACGGAGCCGTCCGCTGCCCAAACGCGGGTTTCGCGCAACGTCCTGGGGTGAGTGTTCTCGATTTCGGAGAAGCGCAGCGACGCGCTCGAAAGGATGGTCACCGTCGCCTGCGCCTGGCGCTCGGGGGAAGCGGGCGCCGGTGCCTGCGGCACTAGGGTTGCGGCAAGCGCGGCGGAGACGAAAATGACCATCCCCGACGCGTAACGCGCACCGATTGAAATGGTAAATAGGCTCTTAACCCTGTGTCCCGAAGAGAGACGGATTGGGGGCGGTTTGGGCGGCATTGCCTGCCCGTATGCCCTTTGCTAGACGCCGCGCCTCTCCAGTGGGTGGTGGATCGCCGCCCTGGCTTTTCATGACGTGCGGTCGTGGCGGAACTGGTAGACGCGCAGCGTTGAGGTCGCTGTGGCCGAAAGGCCGTGGAAGTTCGAGTCTTCTCGACCGCACCAGCATGGCTTGCCGTTCATGAGAATCATTAGCAATCCAAGCGCGCCAAGTTGCGCCAGACGACTTCGGGCAATTACTCGAGCGAGGCGATTTTGGGTGATGGCTTGACGTGGATCGAGCCTAGCCGGACGATTGACTTCGCGGCGCTGACCGAGACCCGGACGATGAGCTCGCGCGCCAGGCCCGCGGCCTGGGCTGAATCGCTGGACAGTCGGATACGGTACTCGCCGTAGGGCACGCGCTCGAACAGGAAGAAGCCGTCGAAGTCGGTCTGGGTGCCGGCCACCGTCTTCCCATCCGCACCGACCAGCTCGAGGCCGAGCCCTTCGAAGCCCAGCCCGCCGCTTTTGACGATCGCGCCCTCGATATCGCCGCCGCCGACCAGGCCGATCTCGACCGTCGCCGGGACGCCGGGCCGCGGCACCACCACCTGCAGCGCTTTGCGCGGCACCAGCATCGGATCCGCGAGGCTGCTCTCATCCACGCCGACCGTCACCGGGGTGAAGGTGGCGAGGCCGTCGACCAGCACCGAGCCCCGGGCGTCGGTGGCCCTTTCCGAGAGGCGGCGCCCGGTCGTCACCAAGGCGCCTTTTTCGAAGGGCTCGGAGGGATCGCGGACGCCATTGTCGTTGAGGTCGCGGTAGACGTGCGCGTTGACCGCGCCCGCCGCCGCCAGCGGCTGGCGCGACAATTTGAACCCGCCGCCCGGATCGAGCGAGAAGTTGAGGTTGAACCCGAGCGCCAGCGAGCCGTCGGTCGCCGCTTCGCCGGTCACCGCGATGGCCATCGAGTTGAGCCTGCGCACATGGGTGATGCGCGCGTGGCCGCGATGCGTGGCCGCGTCGTAGATCAGGCCGCCTTCCCAATCGACCGTGTCCGATGCCGACCAGTATGCCGACAGCTCCGCCGTGCGGAACCGCGCTTGCGGGGCGATATCGAAGCTGCTCGAACCGCGCAGGCGGACGCTGCCGACGCGGCCGGCGCCAATCAGCGCCAGGTTCAATTCACCCGGCGGCGCCGGCCCGGAGCGCAGATATTGCTTACGATAGCGAAGGTCGGTGGCGAGGTTGAAGCGGTTGAGGTTGGCCGACAGGCGCGCCGCCGCCTCCAGCTGCTTGGTGCCGTCGAGCCGGTCGGTGAGGCGCACATCGGCGTGGGCCGGGAGCACTGTTCGTCCCAAGCGGATCGGCGCATCGAGTGCCACACGATAATCGCGCAGGCTCGACGCCCGGCCCCCCCGCAAATGAAAATCATTCGCAGCAATCACCTCGGCGCTGACGTTGACGCTGCCAAATTTGGCCAAAAGCTGGGCGCGCGCCGCCTTTCCGCCCGAGCTTTCGCCGGCGAGCCCGACCTCGACCATCGCCTTCCCGAGCGAGCGCCGAACGGTTCCTTCAACAAACGTCAGCCGCTCGTCGTCGATTAGCATCATGCGCGCGAGGGCGCCGACCGAGGTTCGCCGGTCGACGCCATGCTCAACGGAAATCGCCGCCTGCGCCTTGGGCTGGCCGGTGCCATCGGGCGGGTGTTCGAACGAAATCAGGTCGCGCCCGGGCTGGTTGGCGCCGGCCCAGTACCAGGTCCTGCCGGCGGGCACATTGTCCTGGCCGACGTTGATCACTTCCTCGCGGTTTCGGATCTGCCCCTGGGGGCCGTAAAGGACGATGGTGATGTGGTTCTCTCCGTAGAGAAGCTGAACGTCTTCAAAGTGATAGCGCTGGTCTGAAGTCGGCTTGGCGAAGGCCAGGAGCTCGCCGTTGCGGTAGATTTCGGCGTCCCAGCCGCCCGGCAAATCGCCCTCGAAGCGGGTGCGGTCGAACGCCGACGGGGCGAACAGCGGGCGGTTGGTCACCACCGCGCCGCGGCCGCTTACCGACGATCCGGTCAACCGGCTGTCGAGCCCGGCGACGTCGCCGAAGCCGAAATGGGTCGCTTTCAAGGGCCCGAGCAGCCCGCCTTCCGGGTCGGAGCGGTAGGCGCGGAGGCGCAGAGTGTTGGGCACGCCTTTCTGGGTGGTCGACATCTGGGCGTCGTAGGACAGTTTCGCGATCTCGCCGGCCGCGTAGACCGCGGTGTGGCGATCGACCTTGACGCCGTCGCGGGCGCGATAGGTGACGCCGCCGCTGACGACGAAGTCGAGCGCCGGCGCCCGCCACATGCGATAGGGCAATCGCACCTGGGGCAAGGTCGAAAGGTCGAATTTCGCCGGTTTGATCCGAGCAGCGCGCAATTGGCGCTCGATCGCCAGTTCGACCGGCAATTTGGCCTCGGACTCGAGGAAAACCGCCGAGCCCGAGGTCATCGGCTTGACCCCGATCCCGAACCAGCGAGCCAGAGCCGCCGTCTCGATGCACCAGCCCTGCGGCGTCTCGCGCACCGTTCCGGCGGCGAGCGGTTCGCTCTTGCCGCGATAGGTGGCGACCTGGGCGGCGAGGTCGATGGCGATCCGGTTCTGCTCCTTGAACGCCCAGCCACTGGCCTTCTTGGCGGTCAAATCGATCTTCATCGGCACGTCGAGCGTGCTCAGGAAGTCGCCGAAGATGATGCAAGTGCCTTCGGGCGTGGCGTAGGCGCGCACGCCCTCGCCGAGCCTGAGCTGGCGGATGCGGACGTCGAGCAGGAACTGCTCGTCGGGATCGGCGGTCCAGCCCTGAGAGGCGGGGATCGACGTCGAAGCGCCGACCGCGGCCGTGCAGCCCAGCGCCGCCAGCGTCGCCAGGCGGCCGAGCCATTTGGCGCCGGGAAGCATGCTGTTTGTCCTCGAGCTCCCGCCCGCCCCTAGCGCAGCACCGCCTGGGTTTCAGCGATGGTGTGCGAGCCGTCGTCGTAGGTTTCGACGTACTGGACGGTTACCGGCCCGCTGAGCGACCCCTTGAACGCCTCGTCGACCGGGACCGACACCCGCCGGCTCGCCACTTCCTTGTAGACGGCGACGGCTCTCTGGATGGCGATCGGGTTCTTGACCCCGGCTTTGAACACGCGGACCTCGCCGAACGTCGAGCGATCGCCCGAGCGGCTCAGGTCCAGCGCCACCGCCGGCTTGCCGTCCTTGGTCTCGAGATGGACGTTGGCGATCCCGGCCTTGGCTTGCAAATTGCCGAAGCGGACGATCACCGGGATGGTTACGCCATAGACCGGGATCAGGGCGAAGCTCACCCCCTTCGGGGCTTCGGCCACTTGCGCGGCCGACACCGGGCGGGACGGCGGAATCGCCCGGAACAGCAGATGGATGCGATATTCGCCGTCCGGCAGCCCTTGCGGCGCCCGGGCCGACACCCGCACCGATTGCGGCTGGTGCGGCGCCAGGGTCACCCGGCGCGGCGCGTAGACGATCATCTCCTGGGCGAGCTTTTCCTCGGCGGTGGGCTCGGCGACGTCGGTCAGGCCGCCGTCGGGAGTCATCCGGCGAAATTCGACCGAGATCCGGTAGGTGGCGGGCGCATCGCCAATATTGTTGAGGATCACCTCGGCGCCCTTGCGGCCGTCGAGCACCAAGCGCGTCGGGGCGACGAGCAGGTCGCCAATGCCGGCGCGCGCGGGTGTGGAAGCGGCGACAAGTGACACGGCGAGCGCGGCCGCGGTCAGCGTCGGTTGGGTTGAAAACGTCATTGTGGCGATCCCCGGTTTTGCTCCGAAATGGAGCGATCGCCTCCTCTTGCCTCCGGAATGGTTATTTTTCGGTCAACCATGACGATTGAACGACGCCGCCCCGTTACGGTGGTGCGCAACGAAAAGGGGCCGCCGTTGCCGGCGACCCCTCCACTCAGCCCACTTTGATGAGCGATGAACTTAAGTGATCAATAATCGACGGTGACGTTGAAGGTGCCCGAATAGACGCCGTCGCCGGTGGTCGAGTCGACCGAGATCGAACCGCCAAGGTCGAAATCCCTGCCCGGCGCACCCGAGTTGGTCAGCATCACCGAACCGGGGCTGCTGACAGTCATCAGCAGCGTCTGAAGCGGGTTATTGGCGTTGGTCAGCGTGACGTTCGGCGCCGTAATGGTCACCAGCTGGTTGTTGGTGCCGCGAACGTTGTAGCGCGCCGACTGCACCGCGCCCGAGCAGGTGACGTTCGGGTTGGCGCAGCTCAGCACACCCGCTTGCGAGACGCCGACGACCGCACCGGCCCAGGCGCCGGCACCGGACAGCAGAATCGTGCCGAGGTTGAGATCCTGCACCCAGGTCAGAGTCAGCGGACGGACGATCCTTGCGGTCGCCGTCGCATTCTGGTTGGGCGAAACGGGGGCAGCGAACGCCGGCGTGGCGGTCAGTGCCAGAGCGGCAAAGGCCGCGGTGTAACGAAGAAGTTTCATGTGCGTGTTCCCATCTGGTCGAAATGTCAGCGGCTGTCCCGACCATGGTTGGGTCACCCGTGAGTGCCGCATTAACCGCTCGCGCTTACGGCTTTGCTCAAGGGAATGGTTAACGGCCGGTTTGGATTTGGTCCGAAACGGAGCTGGTTCTTCAGAGGGGCGTCACAGATACTCGACGGTGATCGGCACGTCGCCGCGATATTCGCCCTCGGCATCGCCGGAAATGTGCAACCGCCCGCCGAATCGGAACGCCAGCGCGCCGGCGGCATCGAGTTTGGCCCCGGACGGCAGGTCGCTGATGATGTCGTCGATGGTGATTCGGGCGCCGCTCAGCGAATAGAGCTCGATTCGGGCCGGCAGATCGATGCGCACCGCCCGGCCCGCTTCGCCGTGGACCACCGCGCTCCCGACCATCGCCCTGCCGCTCATATCGCTGACCATGCCGCTGACGCTGCGCTGGCCGTTGGGGAGCAGGGTCGCCGTTCCTTCGCCGGCGCCGAGCAGGATCAGCCGGTCGAAATCGAGGCTGGTCTCGATCTCCAGGCTGACCGGGCCCTCGCCGGACGGACCGTCGCGACTGGTCGTCGGCGTATCGCACAGCCGGCATTGCGCCCCGGCCGGCACGGCCAAGGCAGACATCCCCGCGGCGAGCGCAAGGACCGGCAAGAGGAGCAGTTTCCGCCTCATTGGACACGACCCTATTGGGGACAGCCTAAAACAGGGTTAATCCGCGGCTAACCCAACGACGGCGAAAGGCGGGCGATGATCATGGACAAGCTCAACCGCACCGATGCCGAGTGGCGCGCGAAGCTGACCCCCGAGCAATATCGAATCCTGCGGCAGGCCGGAACCGAACCGCCCTTCTCGGGCGAGCTGCTCGATGTGAAGGACCAGGGCGAGTTTAAGTGCGCGGCGTGCGGCGAGCCGTTGTTCGCCAGCGACCATAAATATGACAGCGGCAGCGGCTGGCCGAGCTTCACCCGCCCCAAGGACCCCGACAAGGTCAGCGAGAAGCAGGACGTCACCCACGGCATGAGCCGGACCGAAGTCCGCTGCGCGCGCTGCGACGGCCATCTCGGCCACGTCTTCCCCGACGGGCCGGGCCCGGAAGGGCAGCGCTACTGCATCAATTCGGCCGCCTTGTCCTTTGCCAAGGATGAGGACGCTGCGGGCTAGCTATTGTCGCGCGGCGCTCGGCTACCTATCCCTCGACACCTGATGCCCCCCATCCCCACCGCTCCCCGCCGGCCGTTTGTCACCGCGCTCAAGGTGCTGCTCTATACCGGCCTGGTCACCTTGCTGGCGCTGATTGTCGCGGTCGCCGTCGCGGTCGCGTCGCTGCCGGACTATGGCGAACTGTCGCAGCGCTCCGACCTCGGCCAGACCATCCGCGTGCGCTCCAGCAACGGCACGGTGCTGGTGTCGGAGGGGCCAAGCTTCGGACAGTGGCTGCGCTACGACCAGATTCCCCCGCAGATGCGGGCGGCGATGCTCGCCGTCGAAGACAAGCGCTTTCGCAACCACATCGGCGTCGATCCGATCGGCGTCGCCCGCTCGATCAAGGTCCGCTTCGACAGCGGGCGTTGGAGCCAGGGCGGGTCGACCATCACCCAGCAGCTGGCGCGCAACATCTTCCTGACCAACAGCCGCACCTTCGGGCGCAAATTGAAGGAGGGCGTGCTGGCCCTCGCGCTCGAGCGCAAGTTCACCAAGGACCAGATCCTCGAGCTCTATTTGAACCGGGTCTATTTCGGCGGCGGCGCCTACGGCATCGACGCGGCATCGCGGCGCTTCTTCGGCCATCCCGCCGACACGCTGTCGCTTGGCGAAGCGGCGATCATCGCCGGGCTGGTCAAGGCGCCATCCAATTATTCGCCGACCGCCGATGTCGAGGCCGCCCGCAACCGCGCCGGCGTGGTCTTGAACTCGATGGTCGAGAACGGCTTCGTCAGCGCCTCGGCCGCCGCCTCGGTCGACCCCGCGACCATCCGGCTGCAGCCGACCAGCAAGCAGAACAGCGTCCGCTATTTCACCGATTGGGCGCTGCCCCAGCTCGACACCTTGATCGACGAGACCGGCGAGCCGATCGACGTCTGGACGACGCTCGACACCAGCATGCAATTGGCAGCCGACCGGGCGATCGCCGCCAACACTCCCGGTGGGGCGCAAGGCGCCCTGGTCGCGCTGGACCGCGACGGCGCCGTGCGGGCGATGGTTGGCGGCCGCGACTATGTCGATTCGCTGTACAATCGCGCCACCCAGGCCGAGCGCCAGCCGGGCTCCGCGTTCAAGCTGTTCGTCTATCTGGCGGCGCTCGAATCGGGCATGAAGCCGACCGACAGCATCGTCGACGAGCCGATCACGATCGACGGCTGGAGCCCGCGCAACTCGACCCGCACCAACCAGGGGCCGGTCACCCTGCGCGAGGCCTTCTCGCGCTCGATCAACACCGTCAGCGCCAAGATCGGCGCCCAGCTGGGCTTCGCCACCATCGCCGACATGGCGCGCCGCTTCGGCATCAGCGGCAAGATCTCGACCTTCCCGTCGATGGTGCTCGGGACCAGCGACGTCAGGCTGGTCGACATGACCCGGGCCTTCGCTTCGGTCGCCAATCACGGCGTTGCGGTCAGCCCTTACGCGATCCGCAAGGTGGTCACCGCCGACGGCCGCCAGCTCTACCAGCACGAAGCGGCCGAGGAGCGGGTGCTGGTCGCGCCCTGGGTCGCGGCGGAGATGACCGACCTGTTGCAGTCGGCGGTCCTCACCGGCACCGGCCGCGCGGCGCAGATCGGCCGCCCGGTCGCCGGCAAGACCGGCACCACCAGTTCCAACAAGGACGGCTGGTTCATCGGCTTCTCGAGCGGAATTACGGCCGGCGTGTGGATGGGCCGCGACGACGCCCGCCCGATCGCGGGCTTACAGGGCGGAACCGCGCCGGCCCGCGCGTTCCACGACTTCATGGTCAGCGCGGTCGCCCGCCGCCCGGTCGAACCGTTCGAGACCGCGGTGCCGATGCCCGACTGGCAGCTGGAGCCTGACGAGGAAATGTGGGGCCTGCCGCCGGTTGAAAACGGGCTCGCGCCGCTGGTCGATGCCGACGGCAATCCGCTGTCCGTCGATCCGGCGACCGGTCAGCCAATTGGTCCGCCCGGCGCCATTCGCCCGGATGGAACCGGGGTTGAAGGCCAATGGCCCGAGGAAATCCTCAGGCGCGGCAGCGAGCGCGCCCCGCAGCAACCACCGACGCAATCGGGTCCGCTGGTGCCGCGGACGCCGCCGCCGCGGCCGCCCCAGCCGCGGTCAGTCCCCGCGCCCGATCCGCTTCAGCCGCGGCCCGACGGCTCGCAATAGGGCCCGCGCCGCAACCACCTCGACGTTGAACAACTGGGCCAGCAGGCGCGCCTCCAGCGTCCTGAATTCGGGCCCGTGATCGAGATGGACGAGGTGGGCGACTTCGTGGGCGACGACGTAGCGGCGCGCGGCCGGCGGCGCCAGGATCAGCCGCCAGCTGTAGCGGATCCGGCGCTCGGCCGAGCAGCTGCCCCAGCGGGTGTTGGCGTCGCCGACGGTGACCGAGCGTGGCGATATGCCGGCCGCGGCGGCGACCTGCGCCGTCTCGCGCGACAGTGCGTCCAGCGCCAGCCGCCTGAGGAAGGTCTCGACGCGCCGCGGGAACATGTTTTCAGGACCGCCGCAGCGCAACTCCCCCTCGATCAGTCGGGGAATGCGGGCCTCGCCTGGCGCCCATACCAGCCGGGTGTCGCGCCCCTCGATCGGCACCGTCGCCCCCGGAGCGAAGGGTTCCCCCGGAAGCACGTCGGCGATCTGGATGTCGACCCAGGCCCGTTGCTCGGCCGCCCAAGCCAGCGCGGCGCGGCGGCTGGTGCGGATCGGGCAGGTGAGCTTGAGCACGCCGCGGCGTTCGTCGAACCGCAGCCGCAGCCGCCGGGCGCTGCGGACCGGGTGGATCTCCACCGGCACCGGAAGATCGGGATGGACGGCGAGCTCCTTAGAGCGCGCGCTCGACGACATGAAATTCAAGATTGTCCCCCGCATCCATTTCGCTGACCGTCCAGCCGCGCGTCGACTGCCCCGCCTGGTGAACGCTCTCCCGGCTTCCCGAAATCAGATAATGCCACTCCCGCAGCGGCTCCCCATTCGCCCGCAACCGGTAGGCGCAGGTCTCGGGCAGCCAGTCCATCGACCCCAGCTTCTTGCGGTCGAGCACCACGCAGTCGGCGACCAGCGCCTTGCGATGCCCGTAATCGGTGCAGGCGCCATGCTTCCGGTCGAGCAATTTGCAGGCGACGTTGGTCGGATAAAGAATGCCGGTTTCCTCATCCTCGAGCTTGTGCAGGCAGCAGCGGCCGCAGCCGTCGCAGAGGGCCTCCCACTGGCCGCGGTCGAGCGAGGCCAGCGGCTGCTCCCAAAAAGGCGCCTGTTTCGGAAGTGGAAGGGCGTCGTTCATGACAAGCTTATCAATGGTCTGCTATCGGGCGCCGATCAAGCACGGGGTGTTGGGGACATGACTTCATGAATCGGGCCAAATTGGTACTTGTGGCCGTGGCGACAATGCTGGCGGCTCAGCCGGCGGCCGCCCAAACGCTTGGCCGGGACGATTTCGTCGCTGCCGTCCGCGAGCGCGATGGCACCAAGGCGATGGAGATGCTGCGCTCGCGCGGCAAGCTCGCCCTTAATTCGCGCGACGACAAGGGCATGACGGGGCTGATCGTCGCCATTTCCCGCCAGGATGACGACTGGACCGGCTTTCTCCTCAACCAGGGCGCCGATCCCAGCCTTGCCGCCCGCAACGGCGAGACGCCGCTGATCGCCGCCGCCCGAGTCGGCTATCTCGGTGCCGCGGCGGACCTCATCCGGGCTAAGGTCAAGGTCGATACCACCAACGGCCAGGGCGAGACGGCGCTGATCGTCGCCGTCCAGCAGCGCCAGACGGCAATCGTGAAACTGTTGCTCGCCGCCGGCGCCGACCCCGACCGAAGCGACTCCGCGGCGGGCTATTCGGCGCGCGACTATGCCAAGCGCGACTCTCGTTCGCGCGAGATGCTGAAGCTCATCGAGGCGAAAAAGCCCAAAGCCTGATCGGCGTCGGCGCCGTTTCCGTCACCCCCTTTAATTTCCATCACCAAGGGTCGGATCGATCTGCGCCGACAAGCGCCGCGCGGCGCGGCGGGCGAAGCGCAGCAGCTCGGCCTTGCGCCGGGCCGGCGCCAGCGGCCGGTGCAGCGCATCGCGAATGATCGCGGCATCGTAGCGGTCGGCGACGATCAAGCCCGCGGCTCCGGGAAGATAGCGCTCATGCTCGAGCAATGCGGCGAGGTACGGCGGCACCGCCCAGAAGAAATGATCGCAATATTCGAGATAGTCGGTCCACTTGGAGTCGCCGACCAAATCGGCCTTGGCGACCTTGATCTCGACAATGGTCACCGAACCCTTGGCATCGATCGCCATCATGTCGGCGCGGCGGCCGTTGGGCAGCGGCACCTCGCAAATCGCGAACAGGTCGCGCCGGCAGAACAGCCGGGTCACGCCGCGCGCGACTTCGCCGGCGATCGGCGGGGCATCGGCAAAGCAGGCCGAATCGAGCGCGACGTCCATCACGCTCGATTAGAACAAAGCAGGACTAAGGGAAACTCTCAGGCCGTCATTGCGAGGAGCCCCCGGGTCTGGCTACGCCAGCCCGAGGACAGGCTTCGCGACGAAGCAATCCAGCCAAACCAAAGAAACTGGATTGCCGCGCTTCGCTCGCAATGACGGCGGTGCCTAGCGATAGAAGATGTGGTTGCCGATCGAGGCGACGCGCTTGAGCTTCCACCCCGGCGAGACGCGGCGGGCATGGAAGAACAAGGCCTTGGGCGCGGCCGACGCCTTTAAGTCCTGGTCGACGATCTTGGCGATCGCCACCGCGGTCTGCCACTGGCGGCTAGCGCGCGGCACCGACGGCAGCGAGCGGCCGCGGACGAACGAGAACTGGCTGCGCTGGAACAGCACACCGCAATAAGAGGAAGGGAAGCGGCCGTTGGAATTGGCCCGGTTGGCGATCACTTCACCAACCGCGAGCTGGCCGGACAGCGGCTCGCTCTTCGATTCGAAATAGATGCCGACGGCAAGGCATTCGAGCTCGCGGCTGCCTGGCTCGGACGAGCGCAGTTGCGCGACCAGCGAGGCCAGGTCGCCGGATGGCTTGGCCGGCAGAGGTGCCAGCTCGTCAGCCTGCGAGGATTGGGAATCGAGCGATCCAACCGATTGGGTTGGCGCGGCCGGCTCAACCGACAGCGTTTGCGGGACGACCGCCTGAGGCAGGGTCGCGCTGTCCGCCGGGATCATCGGCTCGGAAGCCGGGCCGACCTGGGCCGGAGCAACCGAACTGCCGCTGAGTGCGGCAACCACCAGCAGTGCTGTACGAAACGAAGGCAACATGGATACCGTATTCTTTGCGGTTAACCGCCCCACTGGTGAGCCCCAAACGCGCGGACAATCCGCTCTCGGCCCCTACGGAAGTTCCCCGTCTCGCGTGGCATTCTCGCCGAAGTTTCGGTTGGAAAATGCCCCCCGCTCTCGTTGATGAACCCGCTTTTCCGGGCCCGGAACGACCGGGTCAACCCAAAGCGGTCGTTTCAGCGATGAATCGTTCCGCCTCCGCGATGTCCAGTTCAATTGCCCATAAATCCGCGTCGAAACGAGTGCGTTTCGCGAGGAAATCGCCGATTTTATCGGAACCGGATGATTCGTTCGGACCAACGCTCTGCCAAAGATAGGCCCCGTCCAGGGTCAGCGTGCGCTCGAGACAGCCGACGTGGCGGCCGCGGCTGCTGATCACCAGCAGCAGCGCGCCGCGGTCGGGATCGCCCTTCTTGATGATGGTCGCGAAGTCGCCGCCGGCCGCCACGCGCCGGATCAGGCCCGCCGCCTCGACCGCGGACGGCAGGCGCTCATCGGTCATGCCGCCCCTTGCTCATGAGGCTGAGCGATAGCCGGCAAGCCCGCTCAACGCGATGTGGCTGCGCAGGAAGGTGCCGGTGCCGCGCGCGCATTCTTCGCCCTCGGCATCGATGATCCGCGCCTCGGCGACCAGCACCCGCCGCTTGCCGCTGATCCAGCGCCCTTCCGCTTTCGCCCGTCCGCCGCGCATCGGCCTGGTGAAGTGGAGGTTGAACGCGGTGGTCAGCAGGAAGCGGTCGCTGATCAGGCTGTTGGCGGCATAGAAAGCGGCGTCGTCGAGCATCTTGAAATAGATCGTGCCGTGCGCCGCGTGGGCCGCATGGAAGCTGCTCTCGTCGACCTCGAAATCGATCTCCGACCGGCCGGGGCCGACGATCGTGAGCTCGGACTGATATTGGCGGTTGATCGGAGCGGAGCGGTAAAGCGCCTCCAGCTTTCGGAAGTGCGCGTCCTCGCCGGTTGCAACCTTAGGCGACTTCGCGCTCATCGGCCCCCAACAATACCGCCGCCAGCGCGTCGCGGCTGCGCGCCCCGCGCATTTTCGCCAGGGTCGGCGCGTGGCGGGTGACGCGGCTGATCGCGGCCAGCGCTTTGAGATGTTCGGCCC
>JBKJYX010000036.1:0-8716 GCA_046715575.1 Sphingomicrobium sp.
TTGCGATGGGCTTGGGGGGGCTGGGGGGGTTTGGGGGGGGGGTTTTGGGGCGGTATCGGGGGACATAGTCCCCTCTCCCTCCCACCGCTGCGCGGCGGGCCCCTCCCTCTCCCGCGAGGGGAGAGGGGCCGGTTGAAATACCGCCCCAAAAACTCGGTCGCGTACGCTGCCAACCGCCCCTCGCCGATCGCGTCGCGCAGGCCCTGCATCAGCCGCTGGTAAAACCACAGATTATGCTCGGTCATCAGCATCGCGCCCAAAATCTCGCCCGATTTGACGAGATGGTGGACGTAAGCCCGCTCGAATTTCGAGCAGGTCGGGCACGGGCACCCCGGCTCGATTGGCTCTGAATCCTCGGCAAACCTCGCGTTGCGCAGGTTCAGCGGCCCATCGGCTGTAAACGCCTGTCCGGTCCGCCCCGAGCGCGTCGGCAGCACGCAATCGAACATGTCGCAGCCGCGCCGGACCGCCTCGACTAGATCGTCGGGCTTGCCGACCCCCATAAGATAGCGCGACGCATCGTCCGGCAGCATGTCGACCGCGAAATCGAGCACCCGGCACATCTCGGCCTGCCCTTCGCCGACCGCCAGCCCGCCGATCGCATAGCCATCGAAGCCGATTTCCTTGAGCGCCTCGCTCGATCGGCGGCGTAATCTTTCGAACATCGACCCCTGCTGGATCCCGAACAGCGCCGAGCGCGCCGAATGCTCGCCGCCGCCATCAAAGGCATCGCGCGACCGTTTCGCCCAGCGCATCGACCGCTCCATCGACGCTTCCGCTTGGCTCTCGCTCGCCTGAAACGACGTGCATTCGTCAAACGCCATGACGATGTCCGCGCCGAGCAACCGCTGCACCTCGATCGACCGCTCCGGCGTCAGCATGTGCGCCGTCCCGTCGAGATGGCTCTTGAAGCTCACCCCCTCCTCGGTCACCTTGGTCAGTTCGGACAGGCTCATCACCTGATAGCCGCCGCTGTCGGTCAGGATCGGGCTGTCCCACCCCATGAACCGGTGCAGCCCACCGAGCTTCGCCACCCGCTCCGCCCCCGGCCGCAGCATCAGATGATAGGTATTGCCCAGGATGATGTCCGCGCCCGATGCGGCCACGTCCTCGGGCTTCATCGCCTTGACTGTCCCCGCCGTCCCCAGCGGCATAAACGCCGGCGTCCGGATCTCGCCGCGCTCCATGGCGATCGTGCCGGTGCGCGCGGCGCCATCCGTGGCGGCAATGGAGAAGGCAAAGCGGGTCATCGGGCGGCGTCCTAGCGGCGCTCGCCCGCCACCGCTACTGCGCCGCAATGATCGAGCCCTGGGCCTACCCTGCCCTCACCGCGATCGCGGTGCTGACCGGCTTCATCGACGCCATCGCCGGCGGCGGCGGGCTGATCATGATGCCGGCCTTGCTGTTCGCCGGCGTTCCACCGCTCCACGCACTCGGCACCAACAAGCTGCAGTCGATGTTCGGCACCGGCACCGCGCTGCGCAATTACTGGCGCTCCGGCCTGGTCGAATGGCGACCCAATCGCCTCTCGGTCCTGCTGGTGTTCGCCGGAGCGGTCGCCGGCGCGTTCGCCGTCCAGCGGATCGAGACGAAGCTCCTCAACCTGATCATCCCGGTGCTGCTGGTCGCGTCGGCAATCTACATCCTGCTGTCGCCCCGGATGACCGACGACGACGCCCACCACCGCGTCAGTTCCGCCGGCTACGCCCCATTGGGCGGCGCGATCGGCTTCTACGACGGCTTCTTCGGTCCCGGCACCGGCACTTTCTTCACCACCAGCCTGGTCGGCTTGCGTGGGCTGGGCCTGACCAAGGCGACCGCGCTGACCAAGCTGTTCAACTTCACCAGCAACGTGGCCAGCGTCCTGCTGTTCGCATTCGGCGGCCACATGCTGTGGCTGCTCGGCCTGTGCATGGCGGCGGGAGCGATGCTCGGCGGCTGGCTAGGTTCGCACACCGCATTGAAATTCGGCGCCCGCCTGATCCGCCCGCTGCTGGTCGCGCTCTCGCTCGGCATGACCGCCCGCCTGCTGTGGGGCTATTTCGCCGGGTGAAGGAATGGCTATGCGGCCGCGCGATTCGGGCTCTTGGGTTCCCGCCTCAATAGCTCTGGTATGCTCAGCGCCGGCGAGGCGGTTCCGAACAGATATCCCTGCCCGACGGTGCAGCCCAGCGCGGCGAGGAAATCGCGCTGCGGCCGGGTTTCGATCCCCTCGGCAATCACTTCGATTTTTAGCGCCTTGCCGAGACCGATCAGGGCATCGACGATGGCGCCGTCCTCGGCGTCGATCTGCAGATCGCGGACGAACGACCGGTCGATCTTGATGATCTCAATCGGGAACCGCTTGAGGTGCGTCAGCGAGGCGAATCCGGTGCCGAAGTCGTCGAGCGCCAACCGGATGCCCGCCTCGGCAAGCTCGGTGAAGGTGCGCTCGACATGGTCGATGCCCTGGCCCAGCAAGACACTTTCAGTGACCTCGACCTGGATGCATTCGGGCGGGATCCCGGCGTGGCGCAATTTGGTCAGCAGCCGGTCGGCGAAATCGCCGCGGCGCAATTCGGCGAGCGCCGCATTGATTGCGACGTGGCCGAAAGGCAGCCCGGCCGCTCGCCACTCGAGGATATCTTCGATCACGCCATCGACCATCCGGTCGCTGAGCCTCACCGCCAGCGTCGAATCCTCGAATGCCGCCGAAAGGCAGTCGGGTCCTTTGGGCTCCTGGCCGGGCAGGCAGCAGCGCATCAAGGCTTCGAAGCCGACGATCTCACCGGTCTGGAGGTGGACCTTGGGCTGGTAGAATGGCTCGATGAAATCGCCTTCGAGCGCCGCCGCCGCGATCGACAGCATCTCACGCCGCATCAGCATGCTCGACCACATGGTCGGGTCGTACCGTCGAAATGCCCCGCGTCCCGAAGCCTTGGCCTCGTAAAGCGCCAGGTCGGCGTGCTTCAGCATGTTCTGCGCGCTGTCGGCGCCGCTGCAGCTACTCGCGCCGATGCTCGCGGAGCAATGGATCGGTTTGCCTTCGTGCTCGATCGGCTCCCGCAACCCCTCGAGCAGCTTGGTCGAAAACGACTCGAGCTCCGCCGGTGAGCTCTTGCCTATCAGCAGCAGCGCAAACTCGTCGCCGCCGAGCCTGGCGACCAGATCATCCGAGCGAACCGCCTGCTTCAACCGATCGGCGAAGGCGAGGAGAACGGCGTCGCCGGCGTCATGGCCGAGCGTATCGTTGGTTAGCTTGAATTCGTCGACGTCGAGGAGAACCAGGGCGAAGCTGGTGGCTTCCTCTTCGTCACTGGTCAGATCCTCCAGCCGGCGCTGGAACATGGCGCGGTTCGGCAGGCCGGTCAGCGAATCATGAAACGCGAGATGGGCGGCCTGCGCCTCGGCGGTCGCCAGTTCCCGGGCCGCGTTGTGCAATCGCCGACCGAGGAATGCCATGAATGACGCCAGGCCGAAAAGGATCAACAGGTTGAGCGGCACCAGCTTCGACAAAATTCGGGTTCCAGGAAGCTCGGGTTTCCACACAAGATAACCGATCGCCTCGCCCCATTCGGTCTGCAAGCGAACGACGTGCTCGCTGGCCTGCCGGTTGGGACTGCGGGAAAATCGCGGCGACGAGATCAGTTGGCGGGAGCTCAATTCGGCGAGGAAGCCGGCGTCGAGATAACGGACGCTGACCAGGACCGGCCACCGGCCCTTGGGCTTGACGTAGCCGGGCGTCGAAGGTTCGATCAGCATCGCGCTTGCCGCTGCCGGGCGCCCGCCGATCAGCATGATGTGCGAATCATGGGTCGCCCGCGTGGTCGTGCGGACGGTGCTGTCCGAATGGACTGTCCGGTTCGGATTGCGGTCGTGCCGGCCATTGCTCCCGCGGTCATGGCCGCGGACGCTGTTCAACAGGAATTTGAGATCCGCCGACAGGATTGCGTAGCGCTCGAGCGGGATTTGCTGACCATTGGTCGCCGCATAAACGGGCCGGTCGAAGCCATCGAGGATGAAGACCTCGTCATGACCGAAAATGCGGTTGAGCCAACTGCCGATATTGTTGTGAATCCACACCATGCTGACGCGGTCGGCGACCAGATAGTAAATGGCATCGTCCCATATGGCGACGGTTTCCTGCTGGAGCGCCAGCTCGTCGACGCTGGCTTCCATCGCATGCTGAGCCGAACGCGCCTGCCGCTCGACGGAGACGGCATCGCTCTCGTGGGTTGCCCAGTAAACGCCCGCACCGGCCAGGAACAGCGCGGCGCCGACCATCGCGCCGATGGCGATCGCGAGCGTCACTGAAAAGTTTCGCCGCTGCCCGGAAACTCCGACGAATTTCTGCTGATTCCCTGCCAACATTTCCGCGCGTTACCGCGCGAAGCGCTAAGATATGTTGTACCTGGGTCCAATATGGTTTGAACTTGAGAGGCTTGCCCGGTCGGTAAAAGCGCTTCGCTACTCCAGCGCTGGCAGCAACAAACTCGCATCTCCGTAGCTGTAGAACCGGTATTTTTGCTCGACCGCGTGGGCGTAGGCGGCCTGCATGACGTCTAGGCCCATCAGCGCTGAGACCAGCATGAACAGGGTCGATCGCGGCAAATGGAAGTTGGTAACCAAGCCGTCGACCGCCTTGAAGCGATATCCTGGCGTGATGAAGATCGCCGTGTCGCCTTCGAACGGCCGGATCGTGCCATCCTCACCCGCGGCGCTCTCAACTAACCTCAGCGAGGTTGTGCCGACCGCGATCAGGCGACCGCCATTGGCTCGCGCGCGGTTCAACCGCTCGGCCGTCGCCGCGTCGATCCGCCCCCATTCGGCATGCATCCGGTGCCCCGCGACCGTCTCAGACTTGACCGGCAGAAACGTCCCCGCGCCGACATGCAGGGTCAGCGTTTCGCTCCCAATGCCGCGCTGCTCCAGCGCTTCCAGCAACCGCGGCGTGAAGTGCAGCGCCGCGGTCGGCGCCGCCACCGCCCCTTCCGCCTTCGCGAACATCGTCTGGTAATCGTCGCGGTCGGCGTCGTCCGCCGGGCGCCTCGAGGCAATGTACGGCGGCAGCGGCATCTGCCCCGCCCGCTCGATCAGCAGGTCGACCGGCTCGTCGCCATGGAATTGGAGCAGGAATGCGCCGTCGTCGCCGCGCGCGGTCGCCGACGCCGACACTCCCGACCCAAACTCGACGCGGTCGCCAACGTGCAGCCGCCGCGCGTTCCTTACGAATGACCACCAGCTCCTGGGCCCCTCGCGCTTGTGCAGCGTCGCGCCGATTTTCGCCTCCCCGCGCAGACCCTCGAGTTGAGCCGGGATCACCTTGGTGTCGTTGAACAGCAGCACGTCGCCCGGCTGAAGCAGCGACGGCAGGTCTGCTACAACGTGATCGGAAATCGCCGCCCCCTCGACCCGCAGCAACCGCGCCGAATCCCGCGGCCGGGCGGGGCGTAGCGCTATTCGGTCGGTGGGAAGCTCGAAATCGAAAAGGTCGACGCGCATCAGCCGCCGACGGGCGTGGCCGGTGCTTCAACCGCGGGCGCAACCGCGGGGGCGGGTGCCGCTACGGGTGCCTGAACGATCGCTACGTCGCCAAGGCGGGCGCTGACGATCTTGGTCGGGTCGACCGGCGGCTCGCCGACCGCGATCTTGTCGACCGCGTCCATGCCGGACATCACCCTGCCGATCACCGTATATTTGCCCCACAGCGCGATGTTGGGCGAGAACATGATGAAGAACTGGCTGTTGGCCGAATTGGGATCGTCGGTCCGCGCCATCGCCACCATTCCGCGCATGTAGGGGATGGTGGTGAACTCGGCCTTGAGGTCGGGCAGCTCGGAGCCGCCCTGGCCGCTGCCCTTGGGGTCGCCGCCCTGGGCCATGAACCCCGGGATCACGCGGTGGAATTTCAGGCCGTCGTAAAAGCCGCGGCGGACCAACGTCTGAATGCGCTCGACGTTCGCGGGCGCGGCGTCGGGGCGCAGCTGGATGACCACCGTGCCGCCGTTCGACAGGACCAGCGTCAGCCGGTTGGCGAGGTTGCTGCTGACCGCGGCCGGCGGCAGCACCGGCGCCGTCACCGCCGCGGGAATCACGGGCTTTGCCGGGGGCGTATCAATGGGCGCGGTGACCGGCGTTTGGGCGGTCGCGGCCGTGACCAGGGCAACCACCATAAAGGGTAACGCGAACAAAGCTTTAAGCATTACAAACCACTCCCCGGAAGCCGGTTCTTGCCATAACCTTGCAACTCTTCCAACGCCAGCCCTAGCGGCGCTTCTTGAGGTGCTTGGCGACGTCGTCGGCGACGGCCGGCGGGACGAACTTGTCGATCGCCCCGCCGTAGCGCGCGATTTCTTTCACCAGCCTTGACGCGATCGGTTGCAGCGACACGTCGGCCATCAGGAAGACGGTCTCGATCTTGTCGTTCAATTGCTGGTTCATCCCCGCCATCTGATACTCATATTCGAAGTCGGCGACGGCCCTTAAACCGCGCAGGATCAGCGCCGCGCCCTCGCGCTCGGCGAAATCCATCAGGAGGGAATCGAACTCGACGACCGTGATGTCGCCGGGGATGTCGGCCACTTCGCGCCGGACCATCACCAACCGCTCGGCAATCGAGAACAACGGCTCCTTGGCGGGGTTGGTGGTGACGCCGATCACCAGCCGATCGACCAAATGCGCGCCCCTTCGGACAATATCGATGTGGCCCAAAGTGATTGGGTCGAAGGTCCCCGGATAAACGCCGATGCGGTGAGTCATAGGTTAATGATCCCGTTCTATGGCGAAGCGCGCGATGGCGCGGAGCAAATCGGCTTCCCGCCCGTGATCGCCAAGATGCTCGACCGCTTGCTCGACCAGCAAATGCGCCTGCTGCCGGGCGCGCTCCTCGCCGAGCACCGACACGAAGGTCGCCTTGCCGGCGGCCTTGTCCTTGCCGGTGCGCTTGCCTGCCGCTGTCTCGTCGCCGCTGTGGTCGATGAGGTCGTCGGCGATCTGGAACGCGAGCCCGATGTTACGCGCGTATCCGCGGTAGGGCGTGCGCGCGGGCTCGGCCAATCGCACCATGATGCACGCCGCTTCGACCGAATATTCGATCAGCGCGCCGGTCTTCAATTGCTGCAGCCTGGTGATCGCCGGCAGGTCGAGCTCCTGTCCTTCCGCGACCAAATCCATCATCTGCCCGCCGGCCATGCCCGAGGGTCCCGCGGCGCGCGCCAGCTCGAACACCAGGTCCGATCGGACATGCGGGTCGTCGTGGGTCGCCGGATGAGCCAGGATTTCGAACGCCAGCGCGTGCAGGCTGTCCCCCGCGAGCACCGCCTCCGCTTCGCCAAAAGCCTTGTGGACGGTCGGCTTGCCGCGCCGCAGATCGTCATGGTCCATGCACGGCAAATCGTCGTGGATCAGCGAATAAACGTGGATCGCCTCGATTGCCGCCCCGACCCTCAGTGCCCGCTCGGGATCGATGGCGAACAATTGCGCGGCGGCGCTGGTCAGGAGCGGACGGAGTCTTTTGCCGCCGCCGACCGCGGCGTGCCGCATCGCCTCGTAAAGGCGGTCGCGGGCGTCCCCGGGGGGGTCGAGGAGCCGGGTGAAAAAGCTGTCGATCTCGGCGGACAGGCGGTTGGATTCGGCCTCGAATTCCGCCCGGCTGCGGTCGAGGATTTCAACTCCCATCGAACGGAGTCACGCCCGAAGGCTTGCCATCGGCGCCGAACGCGATCTGCTCGATCCGCGCCTGCGCCGCCTTCAGCCGCGCCTCGCAGTGCCGCTTCAGGCGGTCGCCTCGCTTGTAAAGTTCGATCGATTCATCGAGCGGCGCGGTGCCCTGCTCAAGCGTCTTGACGATTTGCTCGAGCTCGGCGAGCGCATCTTCGAAGCTCAGCTCAATGTTGGGCTCGGCGGCGTCCATGGCCACAGCTTTTGACCCCCTAACCCTCTTGAATCAAGCGCAGCCCCCGATATCGGACTTAGCGCTTGAACGGGTCCTTGATCCCAGGAACGATCTCGTCGGACGCCAGCTCGCCCGCCTCGCCCGCCTCGCCGGCCTCGGCCGCTTCCGCCGCCGCCAGCACCGCTTCGGCGTCGAGCGCGTGCTGGACGCGCTCGGCGCGCAGCTCCTCGATCAGTGCCAGCCGATCGCTGTCCAGCGTCGTGTCGACATAGGCCGGCGTTCCTGCTGCCTTGGCCGCCTTGGCGATCGCCGCGTCAAGCTCGCGCTGGCTGGTCAGACCCAGCGTCACCGGGTCCTTGGGCTGGATATTGGCCATGTTCCAGTGGCTGCGCTCGCGGATCGCGGCGATGGTCGTGCGCGTGGTGCCGATCAATTTGCTGATCTGGCCGTCGCTGACCTCGGGGTGGTTGCGGATGATCCAGTTGATGCCGTCGGGCTTGTCCTGGCGCTTGCTGACCGGCGTGTAGCGCGGTCCCTTGGTGCGCCGCACCGGATCGGGCTCCTTGTGCATCGTCAGGCTGTATTCGGGGTCAGCCTGGCCCTTATCGATCTCGGCATGGGTCAGCTCGCCGGCGCGGATCGGGTCGCGCCCGGTCAGCTTGGTCGCCGCGGTGTCGTCGGCGATCGCCTGCACCTCGAGGATATGAAGGCCGCAGAATTCGGCGATCTGCTCAAACGTCAGGGATGAGTTTTCGACCAGCCAGGCGGCGGTCGCATGCGGCATAAGGGGCTGCGCCACGGTATGAACTCCGTAAAAATGAATAGGCCCGCCCCTTTCGGAGC
>JBKJYX010000037.1:0-14364 GCA_046715575.1 Sphingomicrobium sp.
GCCAATCTGCATCGGCGCCAGCTGGCGGGCGATCGAGAAACGGGTGCCCGAATATATGGCCGCCTTCCTGCTGATGGAGGCGCTGATAATCGGCGTCTTCGCCGCGCAGGACCTGTTCCTATTCTACATCTTCTTCGAAGGCGGCCTGATCCCGATGTACCTGATCATCGGCATCTGGGGCGGGCTTGAGCGGATCAAGGCAAGTTACAAATTCTTCCTCTACACGCTGTTGGGCTCGGTGCTGATGCTGATCGCCATGCTGTACATGGTGATCGAAGCGGGGACGACCTCGATCCCGGTGCTAATGAGTCACGATTTCCCGGTTGATGCCCAGAAATGGCTGTGGCTCGCATTCCTCGCCAGCTTTGCGGTCAAGCTGCCGATGTGGCCGGTCCACACCTGGCTGCCCGACGCCCACGTCGAAGCACCGACCGCGGGCTCGGTGATCCTGGCCGGCGTGCTGTTGAAGATGGGCGGCTACGGCTTCATCCGCTTCTCGCTGCCGATGTTCCCCGAAGGCTCGGCGATGTTCTTGCCGCTGGTGTTCATCCTGAGCGGGATCGCGGTCGTCTACACCAGCCTCGTCGCCCTGGTGCAGCGCGACATGAAGAAATTGATCGCTTACTCGTCGGTCGCGCACATGGCGTTTGTGACGTTCGGCCTGTTCTCGTTCAACACGCAGGGCATCGAAGGCGCGATCATCGTCATGCTGAGCCATGGACTGGTCTCGGGCGCGCTCTTCCTGTGCGTCGGCGTCGTCTACGACCGGCTCCACACCCGCGAGATCGACCGTTACGGCGGGCTTGCCAACAACATGCCCGGTTACGCCTTGCTGTTCATGCTGTTCACCATGGCCAGCGTCGGCTTGCCCGGCACCAGCGGCTTCGTCGGCGAGTTCCTGAGCCTGGTCGGCACCTACCGCGTGTCGACCTGGGCCGCGGTCGTCGCCACCACCGGCATCATCCTTGGCGCCGCCTACATGCTCTATCTCTACTGGCGGATCGCGTTCGGTGCGGCGCGGACGGCCGAAGCGGCGGCGATGCCCGACTTGTCGGCGCGCGAATGGTGGCTGCTGGCGCCAATCGCCGCGGCGGTGCTGTGGATGGGCGTCTATCCCGAGAGCTTCCTGCGGCCGATCCGCGCCGATGTCGGCCGGCTGGTGGAGCGGGTCGAGCGTGCCGCGCCTGAAGGGGACTCCAAGCCCACACTGGGCAAGCCACAGCCTCACGCACCGGAGGCGGCGCACTGATGAACCGGCTGATGCCCATCCTTCCGGAGCTGATCCTGACCGTCGGCGCGCTGGCGCTGATGATGGTGGCGGCGTTTGCCGGCCGGCGTGGTTCAGGACTCACGAGCTGGTCGGCGGTTGCGCTTCTGGTCGCCGCGACGTTCGCGCTCACCGGCGCCCCGTCGAATGCCGGCCCCTTGTTCGGCGGACTGATCGCGGCCGACGCGTTCGGGGCGTTCGGCAAGGTGATCATCTTCCTCTCGTCGGCGGTGGCGATCATCGCCGCCCACGGCTGGTTCGAGCGCGGCACCGAGCATGCGCCCGAATATTCGGTGCTGATCCTGTTCAGCGCGGTCGGCGGCGCGGTGATGGTCTCGGCGACCAGCTTGATGACTCTCTACGTCGGGCTCGAACTGATGAGCCTGTCGAGTTACGTGCTTGCCTCCTACCGCCGGAGCGACGAGCGTTCGGCCGAGGCGGGCCTCAAATATTTCGTGCTGGGCGCGCTGGCCAGCGGCATCCTGCTCTACGGCATCTCTTTGCTCTACGGTTTTACGGGGACGATGGCGTTTCCCGGCATCGCCGCCGCGTTCGCGCGCGAAGGCAGTCATTCGATCGGCCTGCTGTTTGGGCTGGTGTTCCTGCTCGCCGGGCTGGCCTTCAAGATCAGCGCGGTGCCGTTCCACATGTGGACGCCCGATGTTTACGAAGGCGCGCCGACCCCGGTCACCGCTTTCTTCGCCTCGGCGCCGAAGGTCGCGGGCGTGTTGCTGGCGACCCGCGTCTGCCTCGAAGCGCTGGGGCCCGCGACCGACGCCTGGCGGCAGATCGTCATCGTCTCGGCTTTGGCCTCGATCCTGCTGGGCGCGGTTGCCGCCTGGGGCCAGACCAACATCAAGCGGCTGCTGGCCTATTCGTCGATCAACAATGTCGGCTTCGCGCTGATCGGTCTCGCCGCCGGCGGGCCCAAAGGCGCGTCGTCGGTGCTGTGCTACATGGCGGTGTACGTCGTCATGACCCTGGGCGCGTTCCTGTGCGTGCTCAGGATGCGGGGCAAGGATGGCGAGCCGCTGGAGAGCCTCGACAGCCTGTCGGGCCTGTCGCAGTCGCGCCCGGGTTTCGCCGCGGCGATGGCGATCTTCATGTTCAGCCTCGCCGGGGTCCCACCGCTGTTCGGCTTCTGGCCCAAATTGCTGGTGTTCAATGCGGCGGTCGACGCCGGGTTGGTCGCGCTCGCCGTCGCCGGCATCATCGGCACCGTGGTCGGCGCCTATTATTATCTGCGCATCGTCAAGATCATGTATTTCGAGGAGGCCCCGTCGACGCTGGTCCGGCCACGCCAGCCGCTCGAACGGTTCCTGATCCTGGTCGCGGCGCTGGCCGTTTCGCCCTTGGGCTATTTGTTGATCGGACCGCTTGGCCGCATGGCCGACCGCGCCGCGGGATCGATTTTCTGAGCCGCATTCGCATCGTCGAGCGGACCGGCTCGACCAACGCCGACCTCTTGGCCGATGACCGGGCGGTGGCGGGGGACTGGCTGGTGGCGAGCGAGCAATCGGCGGGCAAGGGGCGGCAAGGGCGCCAATGGATCAGCCCCCAAGGCAATTTCTTCGGCAGCACCGTGGTCGAGCTGCAAGCCGGCGATCCGCCGGCGTCGTCGCTGTCGCTGGCCGCGGGGCTGGCGCTGGTCGAGGCGGTCGACGTCGCTGTGCCCGACCTGTCCTCGACACAAGGCCTGCCGCTGATGCTCAAATGGCCCAATGATTTGCTGCTCGGCGGCGAGAAGTTGGCCGGCATCTTGCTCGAGCGCAGCGGCGACCGGATCGTCGCCGGGTTCGGAGTCAATCTCGCGTCGGCGCCGTCATTGCCCGGCCGGCAGGCGGCCTCGCTCAAGGGCGCGCTGACGCCGCACGGATTCGCGCCGCTACTGGCCGCCAGCTTTGCCCGGTTGCTGGCGCTGTGGCGGAGCGCGGAGCCCACCGCATTGGCCCAGGCCTGGATGATACGTGCCCACGCGGTCGGGACGCCGTTGACCGTCCACACTGGCCCCGACGAAAGCATCAGTGGCTATTTCGACGGCATCGAGCCCGACGGCGCGCTGCGCCTGCGCACCGACGACGGTGTCGAGATCGTGCGCGCCGGCGACGTCAGCCTTTGAACATTCGTCTCGCCATTGCGGCGCTACGGAGCTAGGTCGCGGCCATGCTGCTCGCCATCGACGCCGGGAACACGAATCTCGTATTCGCGCTGCTTGCGGATGGCGAGATCAAGGCCCGGTGGCGGATCGCGACCGACCCGCGGCGCACCGCCGACCAATATGCGGTGTGGCTGCACCAATTGCTCGAACTCGAGGGCTACACCAAGGCCGACGTCGGGGCGGTGATCATCAGCACGGTGGTGCCGCGTGCGCTCCACAACCTTCAAGTGCTGGCGAGCAAATATTTCCATGTCGAGCCGCTGATCGCCGGGCAGGGCGCGGCGGCGTGGCCGATCACGCTCGATGTCGACGAGCCGCAGAATGTCGGCGCCGACCGGGCCCTCAACGTGATCGCCGCCCACGCTAAATATCCCGGCGACCTGGTCCTGATCGATTTTGGCACAGCGACGACGTTCGACGTGGTCGATTTCTCGGGCGCCTACAAAGGCGGGATCATCGCGCCGGGGATCAACCTGTCCCTCGACGCGCTGGTCAGCGCGGCGGCGATGTTGCCGCGGATCGCTATCGAAGCGCCGGACGAGACCAGCGTCATCGGCCGGACGACCGACCGCCAGATGCAGATCGGTATCTATTGGGGCTATGTGGCGATGATCGAGGGGCTGGTCGAGCGCATGAAGACCGAGATCGGACGGCCGGTGACGGTGGTCGCGACCGGCGGCCTCGCGGACCTGTTCGACAAGCACACCGACGCGTTCGACGCGATCGAGCCTGATCTGACGATCCAGGGGCTGGGCCTGCTCCACCAAAGCGCGACGACATGATCCCAAGGAAGGAACTGCTGTTTCTGGCGCTCGGCGGGTCGGGCGAGATTGGCATGAACGTCAATCTCTACGGCACCCAAGGCCAGTGGCTGATGGTCGACCTCGGCCTGACCTTCGCCGGGCCCGACTATCCCGGCATCGACCTCATCCTCCCCGAGCTCGAATTCATCGAGAAGCAGCAGGACCGGCTCGCCGGGATCATCCTAACCCACGGCCACGAGGACCATATCGGCGCGCTGCCGTATTTGTCTTCTGACCTGAAAGTCCCGCTGTACGCGACGCCGTTCACCGCGGGCCTGATCGCCGGCAAGCTCGAGGAGGAGGGGCTGACCGGGCAGGTCAAGTTGAACATCGTCGAGCGCGACGGGACGGTCGAGCTGGGCCCATTCAAGGTGCGGTTCGTGGCACTGTCGCATTCCATTCCGGAAGGCAATGGCGTGCTCATCGAGACGCCGTTCGGGCGCGTGTTCCACACCGGCGACTGGAAAATCGACGAAACGCCGGTGCTGGGCGAGTCATCGAGCCCCGAGGTGCTGACCAAAATCGGCGACGAGGGCGTGCTCGCCTTGGTGTGCGACTCCACCAACGTGTTCCAGGACAGTGCCTCGGGATCCGAGGAGGGCGTGCACCAGGGCATGGCCGAGCAGGTCGCCAAGGCGAAGGGGCGGGTGCTGGTCACGACCTTCGCGTCCAACGCCGCCCGGCTGCAGACCATCGGCCGGGTCGCGACCGAGACCGGCCGCCGGGTGTGCGTCGCCGGCCGCTCGCTCGACCGCATCCTGCGGGTTGCGCAGGCGACGGGATACCTTCGCGATTTTCCCGAGCCGGTGCGCTTCGACGAAGCAATGCGCCTGCCGCGCGAACAATTGCTGATCGTCGCCACCGGTGGTCAGGGCGAGCCCCGCGCCGCGCTCGGCCGGATCGCCTCGGACAGCCACGAGCTCAAGCTTGTTTCGGGCGACACGGTGATCTTTTCATCGCGGATCATCCCCGGCAACGAAGTCGCGATCGGCCGGATCATGAACCAGCTGTCGGACATCGGCGCGCTGATCGTCACCGAGAAGCAGGCGCACGTCCATGTTTCCGGGCACCCCGGCCGCCCCGAATTGAAGATGATGTACGACTGGGTCCGGCCGGAGATCATCGTGCCCGTCCATGGCGAAGACCGGCACCTCGCAGAGCAGGCGCGGTTCGCGGTCGCGCAAGGCGTTCCCAAGGCGATCGTCCAAAAGAATGGCGACGTCGTCCGATTGGCGCCTGACGGGCCGGCCAAAATTGGCGAGGTGCGAGTCGGCCGGCTGGTACTCGACGGCGACGTCATCCTGCCCGCCGACGGCACGACGATCAGCGAGCGCCGTCGCATGGCGGTCAACGGCCTGATCACCGTCGCACTTCCCGTGACCTCGGACGGGAAGCTCGCCGGCCCGCCGCTGGTGCGGCCGTTCGGCGTGCCGGTCGAGGTCGATCGCGACGATTTCCTCGCCGACGCTACCGATGCCGCGACGCGGGCCTATGACCCGGCCTCCGATGAGGACCGCGTGCGCGAGGCGGTGCGGCTCGCGGTTCGCCGCTGCGCGACCCTGTGGACCGGCAAGAAGCCGAATGTCGATGTGGCCATATTCCAGGTCGCCGCATGACGATCGGCTCGATCGTCGCCATCTATTTCCTGTTCTTTGTCGCCGCCGCCTTCGCGACGCTGTCGATCGGCGTCCGCACCGACGAGGAAGCGGGGACAGACAAAGTGCCGGGCCAGGCCGACAGCGCGCCGCATCGCTTCGATTTACCGCGGCATTTGCTGCGCGCGGCGCTCATCGCCGCACCGGTGTTCGCGCTATACTACGCCAACTGGACGTACGGCTGGATCAGGCCCGAGCACCTCGACTTTTACAATTGACGGTCCCCACAGGCCGTCACCCCGGACATGATCCGGGGTCTGCCTGACGTCCATTTGTCAAAAGCGAAAAGGCGGATCCCGGATCTTGTCCGGGATGACGAGAGTGAGCCTAGCGTCGGCGTTCGATCGCCAAAGCGAGCGCGGCGTAGAGCTTGCCCATATCCGACGACATCAGGGTCACCGCCATCATGCCGCCGTCGCGCTCGGCGAGCACCCGGCGAAGCATCGCCTCGAAGTCGTGGACGTAGCGATTGACCGACGCCTGGAACTCCATGTCGCCGTCGTAATAGAGTTTGATCGCCTTGGTTTCGCTGCCGCCAAGCAACTGCACCGCGCGGCGCGTGAAGACGCCGCGATTGCCCTTCAGATATGAGGCCCACGCCTTGTCGTCGATTTCGTCGGACAGGATCTTGCCGACGTCGATCGCGGCCGAATTCATCGAATCGATCAGCAGCGACACCCGGCGGGCGAAGGCTTCGCTATCCTTCTCGCGCTGGTCGGCCTGGCTCTGCTCGAAATATTGCTCGAGCGCGGCACTGCTCTGGCCGAGGGTCAGCATCTGCTGGGTCAGTCGATCGGACGCCTCGCGGGCGCACTCGACGGCGCGCGCGGCAATCGCCTCGACGCCGCGCAGGCGATCCTCGACGCCCTCGCGGATCGCGGTCTCGAGCGCCTCGCGGGTTGCTTTCGACAGCTTGCCGGCGCTTTCCGGAATGACACCCTCGATCGCTTCGCGGGCGCGCTCGGCGGCATGGCCGGCGGCCTCGCGCACCTGGAGCAGCGCGGCGACCAGGGCCGGCCCGGTTTCGGCGGTCAGGCGCGACGCCTCGCCCTGCGCTTCGGTCAGCGCAGAGGTCAGATCGGCGAGCCGCGTCTCGGACGTACCGACGCCGTCGTCGATCAGCGCCAGCAGTGCGGCGAAACGATCCGCCTGCTCGGCGATCCCGGTGCCGCTGGCGGAAATCTGGGCGCTCGCCTCGACGGCCGCGTCGCGCATCCAGCCGATCTCCGGCCTGGCGGTCTCGGCCACCTTGAGCACCCGCTCGGCCCCGCTCTCGGCGTCGCCGATCGCGCTCGTCAGGCCTTCGCGAATCTCGGTCGTGAGCTGGTCGATTCCAGTCCGCAGCGCGGCGGTGCGCACGGCCAGCGCCTCGATCGAAATATCCTGCGACCCCGCAAGCCCCGCGAGGGCATCGAGTTCGGCGCGCGCCCGAGTCAGCGAGCCGAGGAAGTGATTGGCGCGGTCGTCGCCATGGGCCGACAGCTCGGCGAAGCGCTCGCCGATCAGGGTCAGTCCGCGGTCGATCTCGGCGAACATGCGCTGGGAAATGCGCTCCTGCTCAGCGACTCGCGCCGACAGCCCGTCGAGCGACGCGCCGGCCTGGCCGATCTTCGAACCGAGGACATCCGCCGCTTCTATGCCGGCGCGCCCGATTCCGGCCGACGCCTGCTCAACCAGCGCGGTCACCGCCGCGGATTGAGTGTCGATGCCGCCGCGGATTTCGTCGAGCGTGGTCGCGGTGCGATCGAGCAAGGTGTCGAGCGCCACCGAGAAGGAGGATTCTGCTTCGCCGACCCGGGCCGCGGCCGCGGCGCCGGCGCTCTCGATCTGCGCCAAATGCGTGACCAGCCGCTGCGCCGCCGCCGAAACCAATTCGTCGGCCTCGCGCGTGCGTTCGCTCAATGCGGTTACTTGCTGCCCGAGATCGGCGGTGCGCGATGTCGAGTCGGTGCTAATGCCGCGCAAATGCTCGGCTATGGCGCGGGTCGTCGCTTCGACTCGCGGCAAATCGTCTAGCAGCACGGCCATGTCGTTGCGGGCCGATTCAGCGGCCCGATCGGCCGCTTCGCCGCTTCGGCTCAAGCGTTCGGACGAGGAATTGAGCTCTCGGCTGATGCCATCGAACCGCCCGGTGGTTTCGTCGCCGAGCCGCATCAGCCGTTCGGTCATGCCGGTCAGTGACGCCTGGCTGTCCTCGATTCGCTGCGAAAGCACCTCGAGCAGCGCCTCCAGGGATTGCGTCTCGGCGCGCATCGCGACCACCGAGCGGGTGAATCGCTCCGCTTCGCGACGCCGGGTGCGGCCGAACATGATCCAGGCGAGTCCGAGCAGCGCCAGCGGACCGGCGGCGATGGCGACCCATTGGGCGATGGCCGGGGACGATAGCGGCTGGTCGGCGAGGACGCGGCCGGCGGACCAGGCGCTGTACGCCATCCACAGGATCGCCAGCGCACCGAGAGCGAAGCCGAGCACTTGCCGGCCACCGGCGGCTCGGGCCACGCGTTTAGGCTGGGGTTCGCTCCATTGAATCTGATCGATGCCCAGCTCGAGTGGGCTGTCGTCCGCGCTTGATTCGATGAATGAGATGTCTTCCGCGGCCGGCGAGAGCTCGGCGGGCGGAAGTTCGGCGTGCTGACTGCGTGGGTTCATGGCGATAGGCAGTTTACCACCTTTGTCTCGGCAAGAAAGCGATTAGAGAGGGTTGGCACTCGATGGTCGTCGAGGCGGTCGAACGAGCAGGGGAAAACGGAGCGGGGATGGCGGTCGGCGCGCTGATCGGAGCCTATCAGGAGAACGATGCGGGCGAGCTCCGCGCCTTGCTCCCGCTCGCCGGGCGAACGTTGATCGAATATCAGGCGCGCTGCGTCGCGGCGGCCGGTGCGGCGCCGATCGTCGTGCTGGTCGAGCGGGTGCCCCCGGCGCTGCACGAAGCGCTCGAGCGGCTGCGCGCCGACGGCTTGTCGGTCATTCCCGTGAGCGACGGCAACGAGGCCGCCAGCCGATTCGAAGCAGGGTCGCTGATCTTGCTGGTCGGCGACGGAGTCGCGGCTCCCGCCGAGCTCCTCGCTCAGCTGGCCGAGGAGCCCGAGCCGGCGGTGGCCACCGTGCCCGACGATGAGCCGCATGAAGGCTATGAGCGAATCGACGCGACCAGCCGCTGGGCGGGGGTAGCGCTGGTCGACGGCCGCACGTTGGGCGCGACCGCGGCGATGCTCGGCGACTGGGATCTGCAATCGACCTTGCTCCGGCGGGCGCTGCAGGACGGCGCGCTGCGCGTGCGCGTGTCACCGGCGGGCGAGCCGTTGCTGGCCGAAAGCGCCGATCAGCTGGGCGGATTCGAGCGCGGCCTGATCGCCTCGTCGCGAGGGGTGCGGCGCGACTGGGCGAGCCGCTATGTGCTGCCGGAGGTCGAGGAATTCGCCACCGAGCGATTGTTGGAGACGCCGGTCCGGCCGCAGTGGCTGGTGTGGACGGCCCTGACGCTGACCGTCGCGGCGGCATTTGCCTTTACCCGCGGCTGGCTGTGGCCGGCGCTGGGCCTACTGATCGTTGCCACGCCGCTCGATTTGGTCGCGGGGCGCCTCGCAACGCTGCGTTTGAGGCCCATACCGCCGAAACTGCTCAGCCGGCGACTGTTATGGCCGGCGGCCGGGCTTGCGTTGCTGGCGCTAGGCTGGCGCCTCGCCCTCCACGGCAGCGGCTGGGGTGCATTCGTCACCGCTTTGGTTGTAGCAGCCTTCGCGGAAGCGGCGCGGATCGAGCAGGGGCATGGCGAAGTGCCGGGGCAGCTGTGGCTGTTCTCGCGGCGCAATGCGATCCTGGCGGCGGTTCCGTTTGCTGTTGCCGGTGCCTGGGCGCTGGGCCTCGCCGCGCTGGCGCTCTACGCCGCCGCCTCATTTTTCATTGTCCAACATTGGCACCATCGGATCACACCCGATTGACCTAGCGTTAACTCGCGCCCGATAACGGGAATGTGATGGCACCTGAGGAATGGCCGATTGCTGCCCCGGCAGCCGACCGGACGGTCGCCCCGCGTCACGCGGGTAGGGACCGCTTGTCCACGGTCCGTCTCGATTTCTTTCTCGATCCCGCCCAACGGCTGAACGAGCAGGAGCGCGCCGTGATGACGGCGATGCTCCATGGCCTGGTGTCGGACATCGCCGACGAGCTTCGGGCGACGCTTCCGTCGCGCTCGGCGGTGGCCAATGACGAAGACAATAGCGAGCTGGTCGCCGAACTGAGTGCCGCCGGGCTGCTCGACCAGCCAAAATTGATCGAGCTGTTGCTGCGACGTGCGGACGAAGAGCAGATCACGACCGCGGTCCGGGCGCGAAACGGCGGCCGTGACGGGCGCCTGCTGCAGACTTTGGTCAGCGACGAGAATGCATCGATTTCCGCCGCGGCGATGTCGCTGATCCTGGCGCGTGGCCGGCGGCGCGACCGCTTTGGCCAGGCCCGGGTCGAATATGACGATTTGCCGGCCGAGACTGCGGTCGACCTGACTCAGATCGTCAGCGCGGGGCTTCGGCGGCGCTTGCTGGTGACGCTCGACAAGCAGGCCGCCGATCGCCAGCTGGCTGCGGCCAGCGCGGCGCTGTTGGCGCGCCATGACGAGGACAAGAGGCTGGAGGCGCTCGCCGCGATGCTGGTTCGCCTGCTCGATGAGCAAGGTCAGCTGGATGAAGACCTGGGCGCGGCCGCGGCCGCCGACGGCGAAGCGGTGCTGGTGGCCGAATCGCTGGCCCGTCGGGCCGCGATCGCCGGCGACGACGCCTTCAACCTGCTGCTCGGGGGTGATGGCGATTCGCTGATGCTGTTGCTGCGGATGGCCGGTGCCTCCCGCGAGCTCGCAGCGCGGCTGCTCGCCGGGCCCGGCGACCTGCTTGAGATCGCCGATGCCGGCCGCGCGATCGCCCGTTTCGATGCCATCACCCAAGACGAGGTCGATTCCACTCGTGAGTGGCTGCGCCTCGACCCTTGCTATCGCACCGCGCTTGCGGCGTTGGGACAGGACCATGGCCAGCGCTCCCTCTGAACCGCGCCCGATCATGGGTCGCGTCGATCGCGCCGGCCGCCTGATCGTGGCCGACGCCGAGCTTGCGGCCCTGCAGATGGAAGCGGGCTCGAGCATCGGCGCGACGCTCGCCCTGCCGCAGGTCGCCGCGGTCGCACGGTTGGCGCGCAAGCTCGGCATCCCGGTTTCGCGGCCCGCGGTGGCGGCGGGATCGAACCAGGACATCGACCTGTGGGTGCGCGCCGTTCCCGAGGGCGAGGAGATCTCGCTGACCCTGGAAAGCTGGACTGTTCGCCCCGCCGCCTCGGCACGGCTGGCGACCTTGCTCGGCGGCGACAGCGAGTCCCGGCCGGCGCCCGAGCCCGGTGAATGGGCAGCGGACGAGGATTTGCAGCTGACATCGGTATCGGCCTCGCTGGCTGAAAGACTGGGTGCCGAGGCTTCCGAGCTGATTGGCCGGCCGCTGATGCGCATTTTCCGGCTCGAAGAGAATGAGGCGGGCGAGCTGCCGCTGGTCGCCGCGCTCGCCGCGCGCCACGGCTTTGCCGGCCAGCCCGCTCGGGCGAGGAACGGCGACCCCGGCGTGATCCTGTCGCTGAGCGGCGAAGTGATGTTCGGGCCCGACGGCAGCTTCGCCGGCTTCTCCGGCCGGGCGATGTCGAGCGATGATGGAACCAGCCATCCGGTGCAGCCTTCGCTGGCGATTGACCAGGCGCTCAACGAGGCGCTGCGTTCGCCGCTCGACCGGATTATCGATGCCGCGGAGCGCATCGCCGACCGTTCCGACGGCCCGCTGCGCAGCGACTATGCCGCTTACGCCAGCGATATTTCGGCTGCCGCCCGTCATTTACTATCGGTAGTTCATTCGATGAGCGAGGAACCGGGGCAGGGGCATCGCACCATCGATCTCGCGGCGCTTGCCGCCGAGGCCGTCGTGCTGATTGCCCCGACGGCCGAAACGCGCGGCGTCCGCATCGAGCTTGAGCCGAACCAGGCGCTCCCCGCTAATGGCGAGGAGCGGGGAGTGATCCAGATCCTAGTCAATTTGATCGGCAATGCGGTGCGCCATTCGCCCGCCGCCGGCACCGTCACTCTACGCTTTGCCCGCACCGACGACGTCGCCTCGGTGATCGTGTCGGACCAGGGGGAAGGAATCGCGCCGGCCGACCAGCAGCGCATCTTCGAACGTTTCGAGCGGGCCAACGCCGACGAAGGCGGCACCGGGCTTGGGCTCGCGATTTCACGCCGCCTCGCGCGGTCGATGGGCGGCGACATCAACCTTGAAAGCGCGCCGACCATGGGCGCCCGGTTCACCCTCACGCTGCCGTCAGGCTGAGGAATCCCACCAGCGCAGCGACATGCACGACAGGCCTGCGTCGATCTTGCCGATTTCCGACGTGTCGACCGGTACAACGCCATAGCCAAGCGCCCCGAGCCGCTCGATGGTCCGCGGAAAGCCCGCTCCGACCATCAGCACATCATTGACCCGCAGGGCATTGGCGGCCGCCGCCTCGCCGTCGGCTGTCGTGATTTGTCGGAAGCCATCGAAGATTCCCGTTTCTTCGAGGCAGGGGGCGCGCAGGATCGTATCGTCGTCGAGCAGCGAGCAGGCCGTTTTCAAATGAAGCACATCCCCGGGCGTCTCGACGATCGTCGACTCGCGGCCAAGCTCGGCCAGGCAGACGGCGAGCGCCTCGGCGCCGGCACGGTCGGTGCGGTCGGACAGGCCAATCATAACCAGACGCGGGGTCACGAGCACGTCGCCGCCGTCGGCATGGCCGGTCGGCAGGTCGAGGACGATGTCGAACCAGTCGCGAAGGGTGGGGGCCAGTTCGCGGGTTTCGGCGGCTCGGCTCGGGGCGCCCGGGCGAAGCAGAATCGCGCCTTCCAAAAAAACCAGCGCCGGATCCTCGACGAACAGGGAATCGGGGAAATTCTCGAGCGGCGGAAGCACAATTATATCGACATCGGCCGAGCGCAGCGCGGCTGTGTAGGCATCGTGCGCGGCGCGGATGCCGTCGTAGGTGGGATTTCCGCGATCCTCTGCGCGCAGCCCCGCGACCACCGATCGCGCCGGCTGGCGGACGATCGCGCGGTTGAACTGAAACGCTTGCAGGGGCTTACCTTTTGCCCACCGGGACATAGTCGCGGTGGGTCGCGCCGGTGTAGAGCTGGCGCGGGCGGCCGATCTTCTGCTCGGGGTCGGAGATCATCTCGTTCCATTGCGCGACCCAGCCGACGGTGCGGGCGAGCGCGAACAGGGCCGTGAACATGTCGCTTGGAAAGCCGATCGCGTTCAAGATCACGCCTGAATAGAAATCGACGTTCGGATACAGCTTCTTCTCGATGAAATAGGGATCGTTGAGAGCGATTTGTTCGAGCTCGAGGGCGACATCGAGCACCGGGTCGGAGATATTGAGCTCCTTCAGCACCTCGTCGGCGGTCGCCTTCATGACCTTCGCCCGCGGATCGTAATTTTTGTAGACCCGGTGGCCGAAGCCCATCAGCCGGAACGGATCGTCCTTGTCCTTGGCCCGCGCGATGTAGGCGGGAATGTTTTTCACATTGCCGACTTCGCGAAGCATGTTGAGCGCCGCCTCGTTGGCGCCGCCGTGCGCCGGACCCCACAGGCAGGCGATGCCGGCGGCGATGCAGGCGAACGGGTTGGCGCCCGACGAACCCGCCAGCCGCACGGTCGAGGTCGAGGCGTTCTGCTCATGGTCGGCGTGGAGGATGAAAATCCGCCGCATCGCCCGCTCGATCACCGGATTGACCTCATAGGGCTCGGCGGGGACGCCGAACGTCATCCTGAGAAAATTGCCGGTGTAGGACAAGGAGTTGTCGGGATAGAGGAACGGCTGGCCGATGGTATATTTATAGGCCATCGCGGCGATCGTCGGCATCTTGGCGATCAGGCGGTGCGAGGCGATCATCCGCTGCAACGGGTCGGTGATGTCGGTCGAATCGTGATAGAAGGCCGATAGCGCCCCAACCACGCCGCACATTACCGCCATCGGGTGGGCGTCGCGCCGGAACCCGCGGTAGAAGGTCGCGAGTTGCTCGTGCAGCATGGTGTGGCGCGAGATGGTGTAGGTGAAGTCCACTAGCTCGGTCTGTTTCGGCAGCTCGCCGTGTAGCAGCAAATAAGCGACCTCCATGAAGGTCGAATTTTCGGCCAGCTGGTCGATCGGATAGCCGCGGTGAAGCAGGATACCCTTTTCGCCGTCGATGAAGGTGATCGCGCTCTGGCAACTGGCGGTCGAGGTGAAGCCGGGGTCGAAGGTGAACATGCCCGTGTCGGGGTAGAGCTTGCGGATGTCGACGACGCTGGGCCCGACCGCGCCGTCCAGGATCGGATAGGTCACATCGCCGCCGTCGAACGTCATCTTCAGCGTCTTGTCGGTCATGCGTTCGGCTCCACCATCTGGTCGGCAATGCGGTCGAGGCTTTCGCCCTGCCCGAGCAGG
>JBKJYX010000038.1:0-4392 GCA_046715575.1 Sphingomicrobium sp.
AACCGGTAGTGGTCGACGGCGGGCGCCGGTTCGACTGGGCGGCGGTCGCGCAAACTCATTCGCTCGCCGATAGCAAACTGCCGATTCCCACCGTCACCTGGACCGCGCCTAGCTTTCGCCTCGACACGACCTTGCTCGCCGATGGCGCGGGCCGTGGGGTGCTGGCCGGTTATGCGCTGACCAACACGTCGGGCGCGCGCCGGACCCTGGAATTGAGGCTCGGCATCCGCCCGTGGCAGGTCAACCCGCCCGCGCAATTCCTCGCCCAGCAAGGCGGCGCGAGCCCGATCTCGCGGATCTTCCGCGACGGCGCCCGACTGGCGATCACCCAGCCGCAGTTGGAAGGCGATCCGCCCATAACTCGTATCCTGGTAGCCAGCCGCGCTCCCGATGCGGCGACCAATGGCGCGCTGCCCGGCAAAAACATGGCGACCGCCGACCTCGTCTATCGCCTCGATCTCGCGCCAGGTGAAAGCGAGCGGATCGTCCTGACAATGCCCGGTGAAGGTGGCGGCGCGCTATCCTGGGACGACGCTTACACCGCCACCCAGGCGCATTGGCGCGAGGTGCTGGGGCGCGTGAAGGTCCGCGTCCCACCCTCCAAACAGGCGGTCGCCAACACGCTCGCGACGGCCTTCTCGCAGATCCTCACCAGCCGAGACGGGCCGATGCTCAAGCCCGGCACGCGCAGCTATGACCGCGCCTGGATTCGCGACGGCGCGATGATGGCCGAAGCCCTGCTCCGCATGGGCCGCGCCGATGTCGCGCGCGGTTTCGCCGACTGGTATCGGCCGAACCTGTTCAAGAGCGGCAAGGTGCCGTGCTGCGTCGACTTTCGCGGCGCCGACCCGGTGCCGGAGAACGACAGCCACGGCGAATATATCTTCCTGGTCGGCGAGCTTTATCGCTTCACCGGCGACCGCGCCGCTCTGGAACGCGACTGGCCGTCGGTGCTCGCCGCGACGCGCTACATGGACCAGCTACGGATGAGCGAGCGGACCTCCGCGAACCTGACCCCCGAGCGGCGGATGCTCTACGGGCTGATGCCGCCGTCAATCAGCCACGAGGGCTATTCGGCCAAAGCCCAGTACAGCTTGTGGGACGATTTCTGGGCGCTGCGTGGGTACCGCGACGCGGCCGACATCGCGCAGACTCTCGGCAAGCCCGAAGCGGTGCTGATTGCCGCGTCGCGCGACCAGTTCGCCGCCGACCTCCACGCCGCGATCCTCGCGGCGCGCGATCATTGGAAGATCGCCTACATCCCCGGAGCGCCCAGCCTGGGCGACTTCGACGCGACCTCGACGACGATTGCGCTCGACCCCGGCAACGAGCAGGCGCGACTGGACCCTGCGATGTTGAAGGCGACCTTCGGACGCTACTGGAGCGAGTTCCAGACGCGTGCCGCGGGGACCCGGCAGTGGAAGGATTACACGCCCTACGAGACGCGGACGATCGGCAGCTTCGTCCGCTTGGGCTGGCGCGACCGGCTCGATCCCCTGCTCGCTTTCTTCATGGCCGACCGGCGGCCGGCGCCGTGGAACCAGTGGGCCGAGGTGGTTGGCCGCGACCCGCGTGAAATTCGCTTCATCGGCGACATGCCGCACGCCTGGGTCGCGTCCGACTTCGTTCGCGGCGTGCTCGACATGTTCGCGTGGGACCGGCGCGACGACCGCGCGCTGGTGCTCGGCGGAGGCTTGTCGGCGGACTGGCTGACCGGTGGCGGGTCGAGCATCGCCGGGCTGGCGACGCCCTACGGCCGGCTCGACTTCGCGATGAGCGGCGATGCTCGGCGACTCGTCGCAACCATCGGCGGCCGCGCCCGCCCGCCCGGCGGCTTCGTCCTCGCCTGGCCCTTTGCGGGAACGCCACCCGCAGCCCGGGTCGATGGCGTCACCGTGCCATGGCGCGACGGAGCGCTGGCCTTTGGGGCCACGGGTAAGCCCATCCGGATCGAAATCGGCCGATGAACAAGGATAATGAATGACCAGATTTCCCGACGGATTCCTGTGGGGTGCCTCGACGGCAGCTTATCAGATCGAAGGATCGCCGCTGGCCGACGGCGCCGGGCCGAGCATCTGGCACCGCTTCGTCCATACACCTGGCCTGACCGCGAACGGCGACACCGGGGACGTCGCCTGCGACCATTACAACCGATATCGCGAGGACGTCGCGTTGATGCGTTCCCTGGGCCTTCAGGCGTATCGGTTCAGCATCAACTGGGGCCGGGTCTTCCCGGAGGGAACAGGAAAGATCAACGAGGCCGGGCTCGATTTCTACGACCGGCTGGTCGATGCACTGCTCGAGGCCGGCATCCAGCCCTGTCCGACGCTCTACCATTGGGACCTTCCGGCCGCGCTCGACGATCGCGGCGGTTGGCTCAATCCGGAGATCGCGCATTGGTTCGCCGACTATGGTGAGGCGGTGTTCCGCAAGCTGGACGGGCGCGTCAAACGCTGGGCGACCTTGAACGAGCCGTGGGTGGTAACCGACGGCGGCTACCTTCACGGCGCGCTGGCGCCCGGCCACAAGAATTTGTTCGAGACGCCCATCGCGTCGCGCAACTTGATGCTGGCGCACGGCGCGGCGGTCCAGCGCTACCGGCAGGTTGGCAAGCATGAGATCGGGCTAGTCGTGAACCTCGAGCCCAAATTCCCGGCGACGGATTCGGACGCGGATCGCAAGGCCGCGAACCGCTCCGACGCCTACATGAACCGCCAGTATCTCGACCCGGCATTCGGTCTCGGCTGCCCGCCGGAATTGGCCGAGATTTTCGGCGCCGCGTGGCGCGACTGGACCCCGGAAGAACTGGCGCTGGCGGCGCAGCCGATCGATTGGCTGGGGATCAATTATTACACGCGCGGCGTGATGAAGCACGACGACGGGAAGCCGCCTGTGCGCGCGGATTATGTGCGCCAGCCCCACGCCACCTACACCGAGACGGCATGGGAGGTGTTCGAGCAGGGGCTGACCGACATCCTGCTGTGGGTGAAGCAGCGTTACGGCGATGTCCCGCTGTACGTCACCGAGAACGGCTCGGCCTTCTATGATCCGCCGGCCGCGATCGACGGCCGGGTCGAGGATCCGCTGCGCGTCGATTATTTGAAGCGCCACCTCCGCGCGATCCAAGCCGCGATGGCCCAGGGCGCCAACGTTCGCGGCTACATGACCTGGTCGCTGCTCGACAATCTCGAATGGTCGCTGGGCTATTCGAAACGGTTCGGCATCGTCCACGTCGATTTCGGAACGCAGGAGCGGACGCCAAAGGACAGCGCGCGATATTATTCGCGGGTCATCGCCAGCAACGGTGCGGTTCTCGACGACCAGGCTCCCTCGCACATTCGCTCTGCGGCGGAATGATCGCTAAGGCCCCGCGCCATGCCCGATAAGGTCTCGACCCTGCTGTTGTTCGGCGCGACCGGCGACCTTGCCCGCCGGATGCTGCTGCCGTCGCTCTACGGCCTCGATTCGGACGGCCTACTGCCGGACGACTTGCGGATTGTCGGAACCGCGCGGACCGAGCTCGACGACGACGCCTTCCGCAGCCGCGCTCGCGAGGCACTCGAGCAACATCTGCCGGCGGGTTTCATCCAGGCCGAGGTGGTCGAACGCTTTCTCAAGCGGTTGAGCTACGTCGCGCTCGACGCCACCCAGCCCGAGACGTTCTCGAGGCTGACGCAGGCGATCGGCGACCCCGAGCGCGGCGTGGCGATCTTCCTGTCGACCGCGCCGTCGCTGTTCAGCGCGACCATCGCCGGGCTCCAGGCGGCGGGACTGACCTCCGCCCGGGTGCGGATGGCGCTCGAGAAACCGCTCGGTTCCGGCCTCCAATCGAGCCGCGAGATCAACGATTCGGTCGCCGCCGCTTTCCCCGAGGAGCGGACCTTTCGGATCGACCATTATCTGGGCAAGGAAACGGGCCAGAACCTGCTGGCCCTGCGCTTCGCCAATTCCCTGTTCGAGCCGCTGTGGAACGCGGCCCATATCGACCATGTGCAGATTACCGTGGCGGAAACCGTGGGGCTTGAAGGCCGCGTCGGCTTCTACGATGGCGCGGGCGCGCTGCGCGACATGGTCCAGAACCACATGCTCCAGCTCCTCGCACTGGTAGCGATGGAGCCGCCCGCCAGCTTCGACGCGACTGCGGTGCGCGACGAAAAGGTCAAGGTGCTACGCTCGCTGCGCCGGGTCGCGCCCGAGGAGACCGTCACCGGCCAGTACCGCGCCGGAGCCATCGCCGGGCAAGCCGTGCCCGGCTACGACGACGAGCTGGGCCGGGATTCGGACACCGAAACCTTCGTGGCGATCAAGGCCCACGTCGATAACTGGCGCTGGAAAGGAGTGCCGTTCTATCTGCGCACCGGTAAGCGCCTTCCACTGCGCACGACCGAGATC
>JBKJYX010000039.1:0-2810 GCA_046715575.1 Sphingomicrobium sp.
TCGATCACCATCTCGGCGACCTGGACGTGGCGGCTGGCGGGCTCGTCGAAAGTCGAGGAAATGACCTCGCCCTTGACCGAGCGCTGCATGTCGGTGACTTCCTCCGGCCGCTCGTCGATCAGCAGCACGATCAGGAACACTTCGGGGTGGTTGTCGGTGATCGCCCGGGCGATGTTCTGTAAGAGCACGGTCTTTCCGGTGCGGGGCGGGGCGACGATCAGCGCGCGCTGGCCCTTGCCCTGCGGCGCGACGATGTCGATCACCCGCGCCGACTTGTCCTTGATCGTCGGGTCGGCGCTGTCGAGGGTCAGCTTGCTGTCGGGATAGAGCGGCGTCAGATTGTCGAAATTGACCCGGTGGCGGACCGCTTCGGGGTCGTCGAAATTGATCTGGGTGACGCGGGTCAGCGCGAAATAGCGCTCGCCGTCCTTGGGGCCGCGGATCTCGCCTTCGAGCGTGTCGCCGGTTCTGAGGCCGAAGCGGCGGACGAGGTTGGGGGCGACGTAAATGTCGTCGGGGCCGGCGAGGTAATTGGCCTCGGGCGAACGGAGGAAGCCGAAGCCGTCGTTGAGCACTTCGATGGTGCCCATGCCCATGATCTCGGCGCCGCTTTCGGCGCGGACCTTGAGGATCGAGAACATGATGTCTTGCTTGCGCAGGGTCGAGGCGCCCTCGATGCCCAGCTCTTCGGCCATGGTGACGAGTTCGGCGGGGGTTTTTTGCTTGAGGTCTTTAAGGTGCATCGGGAATCTTTTCTTAGGGTGAATTGTCGCTTGATGATCAAAGCGGATGCGGCAGGACGCTGCACCATAGGGAACGGGCACCGGCGATAGGAGGAACTGGCCGATGAGAGCCGCTTGAGGTGACGTATGGACGCGAAGGCCCCGTGTCAATCAGCCCGGCCAGACAAACCGTCTAAAACGGACGGAGGTCCTGGTGATCGCCCAGCCTAGAAAGGCCGGACGATGACCAGCACCACGATCAGCGCGACGGCGATGCCGGGAATCTCGTTCATGATCCGCAGCGTGCGGTTCTCGAGCTCGCGCTTGCCGGCGGCGAGCGATTTGCCATAGGCGCCGAGCCAGCCCTGATAGCCGGTCAGTCCGACCACCAGCACCAGCTTGGCCGTGAACCACCACTGCCCGAAGGCGTCGAGGTGGAACGCCAGCATCAGCCCCAATACCCAGACGATCAGCATCGCCGGCGCCAGGATGATGGTGCGGGCGCGGTCCTCACGCTCGATCCAGGCGCGGTCCTCGGCCGACCCCGGCGTGGTCGCGTGATGATAGACGTAAAAACGCGGCAGCAGGAACAGCCCGGCCATCCAGAAGATCACGAATGTAACGTGCGCCGCCTTCACCCAGGGATAAGCGGCGCCGAGAAAGCCGGTGAGATAAAGGCCGGTCATTTTCCCCCCTTAAGCAACGCCATCAGCTGGTCGACATGCGCGATCGGCGTTTCCTGCAGGATGCCGTGCCCGAGGTTGAAGATGTGCGGGCGCTGGCCAAGCGCGTCAAGGATGCGGCGAACCGCGCTCTTCAAGGCGTCGCCGCCGGCGAGCAGAGCGAGGGGATCGAGATTGCCCTGGACAGGCAGCCGCCTGGGCAATTCCTTGTGCGCCCAGACGGGATCGACCGTCTCGTCGAGACCGACCGCAGCGACTTTGGTTTCGCGCGCATAAGCGCCGAGCTTGCCGCCGGCGCCCTTGGGAAAGCCGATCACTGGAACGCCGGGATGGCGCACCTTCAATCGCTCGACGAGCCGCGCCGTCGGCCCGATTACCCAGCGCTCATACTCGGCCGGAGCCAGGCTTCCGGCCCAGCTGTCGAACAATTGCACCGCCTCCGCGCCGGCGAGGATCTGGCCGCTGAGATAGTCAAAGGTGACCGCTTCGATACGCTCGATGATCGCCGAGAACCGCCCCGGATCGCCATAGGCCAGCCGCCGCGCCGGTGACTGGTCGCGGCTGCCCTCGCCGGCGACCATATAAGTGGCGACGGTCCACGGCGCCCCGGCAAAGCCGATCAAGGTAACCGACGGTTCGAGCCTGGCTTTCACCCGCGCCACGGTGTCGTAAATCGGCTCGAGCCGGGCCGGGAACGGGCTCAAATCCTCAAGCGACGAACTCGCCAGCGGCGGCGTCAGCCGCGGCCCCTCGCCGGCCACAAAACTCAGATTCTGGCCGAGCGCGAAGGGGACGATGAGAATATCCGAAAACAGAATCGCGGCGTCGAGCGGAAATCGTTTCAATGGCTGAAGCGTAACCTCGGCCGCGGCCTCGCTGTCATAGACCAGGTCGAGAAAACCGCCCTTGGCGGCACGCAGCTCGCGATATTCGGGAAGGTAGCGGCCGGCCTGGCGCATCATCCAGACGGGCGGAGGGTCGAGCCGCTCGCCTTTCAGGACGGCAAGCAACGGCTTGGCTCGATCGTCCGGGGTATCGCTGGACGTCGAGGCCACCCCCTTATCTCCCTTAGTATATATATAAGATTCTATAGTTGTTGATGATGGTCGGCGGGACGCGGGGTTTAGGCGCGGCTCCCGGATTTGCCAACATGCGAGGCATGGACGGGCCTGCGGGAATCCGCCGAGTCGAATCCAACCGTGCCCGCGATTCACAGGCTGGGGGTTAAGTGCCTCGCCGGTGGATGAATCTTCGGACAAGCACACGGATCGTGGGCATAAGCCAGACATTGAGCCCGTCCCCATCGGCGCGCTAGGACACAGGCGCAGTTTTCCACAAGGTTATGCCGTGCGCATCGTTCTCGCCTCTTCAAGCGCAATTCGCCGGGCGATGCTCGAGGCGGCGG
>JBKJYX010000040.1:0-3602 GCA_046715575.1 Sphingomicrobium sp.
ACCTTCATCCAGCCGACCGACGGCGTGCGCCACCTCGGCGTCAAATTGAAGCACAACGCCAATTCGGCGCTGATCAAGGGCAAGCGCATCGTCCTGATCGACGATTCGATCGTCCGCGGCACCACCAGCGTCAAGATCGTCCAGATGATGCGCGATGCCGGCGCGGCCGAGGTGCATATGCGCATCGCATCGCCGCCGACCCGCCACAGCTGCTTCTACGGCGTCGACACGCCCGAGCGGTCGAAGCTGCTCGCCGCGCAGATGGATGTCGCCAAGATGGCGAAATACATCAACGCCGACAGCCTCGCCTTCATCTCAATCAACGGCCTCTACCGCGCGCTCGGCGATGTCCGCGACGCCGCCCAGCCGCAGCGCTGCGACGCCTGCTTCACCGGCGAATATCCGACCACGCTCACCGATTGCGACACCGACGGCAAGCCCCGCCCGCTGTCACTCGTCGCCAGCCGCTAAGAGGACTCCCATGACCGACCCAAAGCCCTTCGCGGGCAAGCTTGCGCTCGTCACCGGGGCCAGCCGCGGCATCGGCGCGGCCACCGCCGAAGCGCTGGCGGCGGCTGGCGCGCACGTCATCCTGACCGCGCGCACCGCGAAGGGACTGGAAGCGGTCGAGGAGACTATCGACGCGGCGGGCGGCAGCGCGACGATCGCGCCGATGGACCTGACCGACGCCGACCATATCAAGAAACTGGCCGAGGCGGTCGCCGAGCGCTGGGGCAGCCTCGACATGCTGGTGCTTAACGCGGCGATACTCGGGTCATTGAGCCCGGTCGAGCATCTCGATCCCAAGGAACTGGGCCGCGTGTTCGCGCTCAACGTCCACGCCAACCAGGCGCTGATCGCCGCGTTCGACCCCCTGCTTCGCCGGTCGGACAAGGCCGAAGTGATCGGCATCACATCGTCGGTCGGCAGCGAGCCGCGCGCTTTCTGGGGCGGTTATGGCGCATCGAAGGCGGCGTTCGAGACGCTGCTCGCCGCCTACGCCGACGAAACCGCCCACGCCGGCAAGCTGCGTGTCCACATCATCGACCCCGGCGCGACCCGCACGCGGATGCGCCAGAACGCGTTCCCGGGAGAGGAGCCCGAAAGCCTCAAGGGCCCCGAGGTGGTCGCGGCGGCGATCGTCGAGCGGCTTCGCGGCGATGCCGCGACCGGGAGCCGGTGGCGGGTCGAGAGCTGACCGTCACGGCAAGCTGTGGGTGGAAAGCGGGGGTTAGCGCTCCCAGGTCGGCCTCGATGTTCGGCTTCATTGTCGGGGACTTTTTATCGCATATAAGGAGCGATGTTCTGCGCGATGGTGCGGAACTCTTCCTCCGAAAGGGGCACCTTCACCCGCAGGTCGGCCCAGGCGGCGCTCGGGGTCAAGCCACCGAACTGCGGACCGTCCGAGCCATAGAAAATACGGTCCAGGCCAATCTGCCGGATACGCGCTGCAATCGTCTGCAAATTCTCCTTGGAATCTCCAGCGACCATGCTTGCCTGCGCCAACTCGAAATACAGATTTGCCGTCGCCGGATGCCGGGCGGAAACGGCATCCGCGAAGACCGCAAGCGCTTCACCGGAAAACCCTCCGCCACCCCAAAGGTGAGCAATGACGACCGGGATATCGGGAGCCGCGGGCAATATCTCCGTGAGGAGGATTTTCGCTTGCTCTGCGCCATGGTCCTGCCCCGACGAAACGTGAGCCAGTATCGGGATGCGGAGCCGATTGGCGGCAGCGAAGACCCGGCGCAGCTTCACCACATGGTCGTGCTTGCGCACGTCCACGCCGGATGTGTTGAATTGCAACTTTAGCCCGATGAATTGCGGGATGGCGGAGCACCGTTGAAGTTCGGCGAGCGCGTAATCGGCGAGCGGGTTCAATCCGCAGAAAGCGACCAGCCGGTCGGGAAAACGCGCGACCTGAGCCGCCGTCCAGTCATTCTCCGCGCGAACCTTGCCATACGGGTTGTCGCTCGGCTGCCTTGGGCTGTCGAAATAATAGGCATCTGACAGGACTACAGCCCTCTTGATCCCGGCCTCGTCGAGAAGCGCGATCAGCCGTTCGGCGTCGACGACCTGCTCTGCTGGAGGACCCGGAAAGACCGGTATTTCCGAGGCGATGCGCCAGACGCCCTTTTCCTTCAGCAGGTTCATGCTGAAATAGCCGATGTGCCTCGCCGCTTCGGCGTCCCCGCGAGTGTAATATCCACCCACGTGAACGCTATTGCCATTGGTTCGAAGCAGGACAGGCGTCAGGCGGTATGCGCTGTCAAAGCGGGAGCTGATATATTCGGCGGCCTTCGCGCCCCCTTCTATCCATCCTGGACTGTTGCCGGCGTCGATCTGGGCCGCGTGCGGGTGAAAAAGTCGCGTGAGACGTTGTACGTCGTTCCACCTTTGAGAGCGCTCCACGAGCAGATTCGCGATTTCGCGCGGCAGTTCAATGGCCTGTAGAGGTGGAGTGTTCACCAGCGTCGCGCCCGCGGGGCTGAGTAGGTGTTGGTGATGATCAACCAACGGCACAAGGGGGACCAGGCGCGCCCTCGGCTGCGCATCCCCAGTGATCGCCGCGAGCGTCCATGAGGCGGGAGCCTTCGGTGGGTCTTGATGGGCGCAACCCACGAGCAGAGCGAATGCGGTAATGCATAGCCGGAAATTCATTCAGCTGTTCCTACGAACTTGAGCAAAGCATTGCTTATGCAGTGGCGCAAACGTCCCCTTACGATCCGCTCTGGATCGAAGGCGGACGCTAGGCCAATCCGCAATGGGGTCGCAAGCGGACATCAAATCTTCACCACCGTCACCTGAGCGACGTCGATCGTGCGCCCCCTGAACCCGCCTTCGCAGTACATCAGATAGTAGCGCCACAAATTGTGGAACTCGTCGCCGAACCCGGCGAGGCGGCCTTCGCTCACGGCGGCGTCGTAGCGGGCGCGCCAGACGCGTAGCGTCTCGGCATAGTCGGGGCCGAAGCCGTCGCGGTCCTGCCAGCTAAGGCCGCGCTCCTTTGCCAGCGCTTCGAAGCGCGGCTCGTCGAGTAGCATGCCGCCGGGGAAGATATGGGCCTGGATGAAGTCGGCATTGGCGGCGTAGCGATCGAACAGGCGGTGGTCGATGCTGATATATTGCAGCGCCGCCTTGCCGCCGGGTTTCAAATTGCGGGCGATGCAATCGAGATAGGCGGGCCACCAGCGGGTGCCGACCGCCTCGACCATTTCGACCGAGGCGACGGCGTCGAACGGCTCGGAAATCTCCCGATAATCCTGGAAGCGAATCTCGATTTTGTCGTCTAAATTCGCCTCGGCAATCTTTGCTTCAGCCCAAATCTTCTGATCCACAGATAAGGTCAGGCCGACGACTTGGGCGCCGCGTTTTGCCGCCTCAATCGCAAGGCTGCCCCAGCCGCATCCGATCTCGAGGAGGCGGTCGCCGGGCTTAAGATCGAGGCGGTCGAGCAGGGCGGCAATCTTGCGGTGCTGGGCGACTTCAAGGCTATCGCCGGCAGCGAAGCGCGCGGCCGAATAGGTCATGCTCTCATCGAGCCACGCGGCGTAGAAGTCGTTACCGAGGTCGTAGTGGGCGGCGATGTTCCGCTTCGCCTG
>JBKJYX010000041.1:0-3415 GCA_046715575.1 Sphingomicrobium sp.
GGTTATCCGCAGCGGTCTCGCGCTGATGGGAGTCGAGGCGGCCGAGGAAATGCGCTGATGGCCGACAGTGGTTTAGCCTACGACCCGGACCGGCTGCCGTGGCTCACCGAGGAACGCAAGCTGCGCCTCAAGCGGGGCTCGCCGCCATTGCTGTTGTGGGCGCTCATCGCCGGCTTGCTGGTCGCGGGCGTGTCCTATTGGCTCGGCATGCAAAGCTCTCCGCAGTCCGACGATTTCACCGACAACGCCCGGACCTCGGCGTCACCCCCTGCGGCGACCGTCAGGCTGCCCGAGCCGGCGGCCGTCGAGCCTCGCGCCGAACAGGTGCGGCCGGCGCCCATGCCCGACGTGCAACCGGTGGCGGAACCGGCGCCGGTTCGAATCCCCCAGGCATCACCGGCGCGCAAAGCCAAGTCATCCGTCAGCCGCCGTGCTTCGGCCAAGCCGAAGGCGAAGTCGGTCTCGCGCCTGGCTCGCGTTAAAGCGGCCCAGTCGAAGCGGCGGGTTGCCGCCCGGCGGCCGGCGGCGATGCAGGCCTGGCCGGCATCGGTTTCGCAGGGCGCCTACGGTCGGGTCGTGAGGATCGGCGCCTTCGGCACCCGGCGCCAGGCCAAGCAGGGCTGGTGGAACGTCATCCGCCGTTACCCGGGCATGCGGCGGCTGAAGGCGGTCGTGGCGCCCGTCCAGTCGCGCACCGGCCGGACCTATTACCGCTTGCAGTTCGGGACCACGTCGCAGGCGCATTCCGAAGTGCTTTGCCAGCGCATGCGGTCTATCTCGCAAAGCTGCGCGGTGATCGGCTTGCCGAGGCGGTAGGGGGATCGATGGGTGATTTTCGGTCGAGCTATGACGATAGCGAATTGCCGTGGCTGGAGGCGGTCGACGACGTGGACGGACCGCGCGGATTTTCGTCGCGCAAGATGCTCGCCGCGCTGCTGGTGGTGTTCGCCGCGATCGCGATCATCGCCGCCACCTTCTTCTACCTCGGCCGCAAGGACCCGGCCGGGATCGGCGCGCCCGAGCTGATCCGCGCCGACCTTGGCCCGTATAAGGTCAAGCCCGCGGATCCCGGCGGCCTCGATGTCGCGGGCGAAAGCGAAACCGCGTTCCAGACCAGCGCCGGCGAGGATAGCGACTCCCAGCTCGACCTCAACGCGCTCCCCGAGGAAGCGGTCGCCCGCCCGCCCAAGCCGGAACCTCAAGCGCCGCCCAAGCGGCTCCCGTCCAACGAGACCAAAGTGCCGGTCGTCGAGCCGCCGGTGCCGGTGCCGGCGCGGCCGAGCGGTCCCGCAGGGAGCGTAATCCAGCTCGGCGCCTACAAGAACGCCGCGCAGGCCGAGCGCGCGTGGACCGCGCTGTCGACCCGCTTCCCGACCGTCAAGGCGATGACCAAGCTGGTGGTGCCGTTTTCGGGCGGTTATCGCCTTCGTGCCGGGGCGGCATCAACCGCCGAGGCCAGGCAAGCCTGCCAGGTGCTGCGGGTGGCCGGCGAGAACTGCTTTGTAGCCAACTGATGCAGTCGGCGATTTACGGGCTGGCGGGGCTGGCGATCACGCCCGACGAGCGCGCCTTCTTCCGCGATGCGGATGCCGCCGGCTACATTCTGTTCAGGCGCAATTGTGCCGACCAGGCCCAGCTCCTCCGGCTGACCGACGGCTTGCGCGACCTGTCGGGGCGCGGCGAGCTGCCGATCCTGATCGACCAGGAAGGCGGCCGGGTAGCGCGGATGCGGCCGCCGGCGTGGCCGTCGTTCCCCGCCGCCGAGATATTCGCGCGGCTATACCAGGCGGCGCCATCTTCGGCGATCGAGGCGGCGCGATCGAACGCCCGGGCGATCGCGCTGACGCTCGGCGCGAGCGGGATCAACGTCAATTGCCTGCCGCTGCTCGATGTCCGCCAGGAAGGCGCGCATGACATCATCGGCGACCGCGCGCTGGGGGCCGAGCCGATGCAGGTCGCCGCATTGGGCCGCGCCGTGCTCGACGGCATGGCGTCGGCCGGGGTGGTCGGCGTGATCAAGCATATCCCGGGCCATGGCCGGGCGTTGGCCGACAGCCACAAGGAGCTACCCGTCGTCACCGCCACCAGCGAAGAGCTGGAAAGCGATCTCGAGCCGTTCGAGCGGCTGCGCGCGGCGCCGATGGGGATGACCGCCCACGTCGTCTACACCGCGTGGGACGGGACAAGGCCCGCGAGCCTGTCGCCAACCGTGATCCGGGACATCATCCGCGGCCGCATCGGCTTCGAGGGCTGGCTGATGAGCGACGACCTCGGCATGGAGGCGCTGTCGGGCGACTTCGGGAGCCGAGCATCGGGCGTCGTCGCGGCCGGGTGCGACGTCGCGCTGCACTGCTCGGGCAAAATGGAGGAGATGGCGGCGGTGGCGGCGGCGGTCCCGGCGATGAGCGCCGACGGCGAAGCGCGGCTGTCGCGCGCGATGGCCACCGTGCTGGTCGCGGACGAAGGCGCCGACTTCGCCGAGACCGTCGCCAAGAGGGATGCGCTGCTGGCGCTGGTTTAGCCGTCATTGCGAGGAGCGCAGCGACGCGGCAATCCAGCCCAACGAAGAAACTGGATTGCCGCGCTCCGCTCGCAATGACAGGTTGAAAACATGGACGCCGACACTTTCGACCTGCCGATGGGGGCCGATGACGAGCTCAACCTCAACATCGACGGCTGGGAGGGGCCGCTCGACCTGCTCCTGACGCTTGCCCGGGCGCAGAAGGTCGACCTCGCCGCCATCTCGATCCTCGAGCTGGTCGAGCAATATCTCGCCTACATTTCCGAAGCGCGGGCACTGAAGCTCGAGATTGCCGCCGATTATCTCGTCATGGCGGCTTGGCTCGCCTACCTCAAATCCTGCCTGCTGCTGCCCAGGGACCCCGAAGCGGACCCCAGCGCCGAAGAGATCGCGCTTCGGCTGCAGATGCGGCTCCAGCGCCTCGATGCGATGCGCGACGCCGGGGCGCGGCTGCTGGGCCGCGACCGCATTGGCCGCGACGTGTTCGTGCGCGGCGCTCCCGAGGGCTTGCGGCTAATCCGCACGTCGGCCTGGCACGCCCGTCCGTTCGACCTGTTCGCCGCTTACGGCACGGTCAAAGCGCGCGCGACGCCGCCGTTGCACGTCGTCCATCCGCGCTCGGTGATGACGCTGGAGGAGGCCCTGGAGCGGGTCGGGCGGATGCTTGGCGTGCATCTCGACTGGACCGAGCTTGAGGCGTTCCTGCCGCCGACCCAGGATCCGCAATTTCGCCGCTCGGCGCTGGCCTCGAGCTTCGTTGCCGCGCTCGAGCTGGCGCGCCGTGGGCGGGTCGACATCGCCCAGGACGAGGCGTTCGCCCAGATTCGGCTCAGGACCGCATGATGGAGGAATTCGTCCGCTCCGTCGAAGCGACCTTATTCGCTTCCGCTACGC
>JBKJYX010000042.1:0-3666 GCA_046715575.1 Sphingomicrobium sp.
CGCTCCTCGCGCTTTTCGGGGACGATGCAGGCGGCGTGGGGGCGGTGTGCGAGCGCGATTCCCAGCATTTCCTCGGTCGCCGCCATCTCGAGGTTCAGCGGCAGGTCGATCTCGGCCATCAGCCGGTCAATGTCCTCGTCGGTGATGTGCCGCCGGTCTTCGCGAAGGTGGGCGGTGATGCCGTCGGCTCCGGCGGCGGCGGCGACGATGGCCGCGCGGACCGGGTCCGGGTGCGGCCCGCCACGCGCGTTCCGGATGGTCGCGACATGGTCGATATTCACTCCGAGGCGCAGGGAATGGGTCAATTTGCGGCGCGGCTTCCAGGCTTAACCGCCGGGATCGAGGCCAGCTCAGGCGGGAGGTCGTCGGCGGCGTAGGTCGGCACGTCGATGCGGATCATGGCGGTGAACGGCACCCCGAGGTTGGCCTTGCCGCCCGAACGGTCGACCAGGGCCGCGGCGCCAACTACGGTCCCGCCGGCTTCCTCCACCGCGGCGATCGCCTCGCGCGACGACAGGCCGGTGGTGACCACGTCCTCGACCAGCAGCACCCGCTCGCCGGGCTCGAGACGAAATCCGCGTCGCAGCCCGAACTTGCCCTCGGGCCGCTCGACGAACATCGCCTTCTTGCCAAGCGCGCGGCCCATCTCGTGACCGATGATGACCCCACCCATTGCCGGCGAGACCACCGCGTCGATCCTGCCGCGCATTTCGTCGGGCAGCTTGGCGGCGAGCGCCCTGGCCAGCCGCTCGGCCCTCGCCGGGTCCATCAGCACGCGGGCGCATTGCAGGTAGCGCGGGCTCCTCAGCCCCGACGAGAGGATGAAATGACCCTCGAGCAGCGCCCCCGCGGCGCGGAACTCGTTGAGAATCTCATCGTCGGTCATGCCGTCCTTCCAATGTGGTTCGGGCCGCGTGAATAGGCTGCTCGCGGGGCGGCTTCAACACTCGGCAACGAACCGGGGAACTGGCGCTTGAGAGAGCGAAAAGCTGCGCCTATAAGCCGCCCAAATCCGGGGCCCTCGCGGCGAGCGTCCCAATCCCAACCCATGTCACCGGGGTCAAGAATGAAACTGATTGGATGGGCGATTGTCCTGGCTGCGGCCGGGCTGACACCGGCAGCGGCGCAGGCCCCGCCGGCGGGCGCTCCGACGGCCGCGACCGCAACGCAACCGGCGCCAGCGGCCGCGGAGGACCACTCCGCGCATGCCATGCCGCCGGGCAAGGCAATGCCGCCGGGCATGGCGATGCCGGTCACTCCGCCCACCCCCGGAATCGGCGCCCCCGATGGCCGCAAAGGAATCCAGTTCCAGGTGACGGACATCGGCCGCGAGGCGCAGGCGTTCCATGACAATTGGCTGCTTGCGCTGTGCGCGCTGATCAGTGTCTTCGTGCTCGGGCTCCTCGGCTATGCGATGGTCCGCTTTCGTCGCTCAGCGCATCCGGTCCCGTCGCGCAATTCGCACAATACCACGCTGGAGGTCGTCTGGACGCTGCTGCCGGTGCTGATCCTGGTGGCGATCGCGATTCCCTCGATTCGCCTGCTGCGCCACCAGTACGATCCGCCCAAGGCGGACCTGACCGTCAAGGTCATCGGCAACCAGTGGTACTGGACCTACCAATATCCCGACAACGGCGACCTCGAGATCGTTTCCAACATGCTCAAGGAAAAGGTCGAGGTGAAGGCCGGTGAGCGCTCCCGCACCGACGCCGACGGGCCGCCCTTGCTGGCGGTCGACGAGCGCATGGTGGTCCCGGTCGGCAAGGTCGTGAAGTTCATCGTCACCTCGAACGACGTAATTCACAGTTTCGGCGTCCCCGCGCTGTGGCAGAAGGTCGATGCCAACCCGGGCCAGCTCATCGAGACCTGGGTCAAGATCGACCGGCCGGGCGTTTATTTCGGGCAATGTTCGGAGCTGTGCGGTGCGCGGCACGCCTATATGCCGATCGCGATCGAGGCGGTTTCGCCGGCGAAGTTTGCCGCGTGGATCGCTGCCAAGGGCGGCTCCATGCCGGGCGCGCCGGGCTCCGCGCCACCCAGGCCCGACAGCACCGCAATCTCGCCGGTCACCGAGGCGGCCGTGCCCGCCGACGCGCAGCCCCAACCCAACGCCGCGGCGGACCCCGCGGCGGTCAGGCAGCCCGTGACCAACCAGGCCGCGACGGCCCAGAATTAAGAGCGGAACGAGTAACATGAGCACTATCCCCGCCGACGCGCTTCCGCTGAAGGCTCACGATACCCACGACGCGCACCATGACGCGGATCACAAGCCGGGCTTTTTCGTCCGCTGGTTCATGTCGACCAACCACAAGGACATCGGCACGCTCTATTTGATCTTCGCGATTGTCGCGGGGATCATCGGCGGGGCGATCTCGGGAATCATGCGCGCCGAGCTGATGGAGCCGGGAATCCAGGTGCTCAACCATGCCTGGCCGCTGGGGTCGGGGACCGCCAATTTCGATGAATGGGCGCACCACTGGAACGTGCTGATCACCGCGCACGGGCTGATCATGGTGTTCTTCATGGTCATGCCGGCGATGATCGGCGGCTTCGGCAACTGGTTTGTGCCGCTGATGATCGGCGCTCCCGACATGGCGTTCCCGCGGATGAACAACATCAGCTTCTGGCTGCTGATTCCGGCCTTCTCGTTGCTTCTGGGCTCGGCCTTCGTGTCGGGCGGCAGCGGCCTCGGCGCCGGCACCGGCTGGACGGTCTACGCGCCGCTGTCGACGTCCGGATCGGCAGGCCCGGCGGTCGATATGGCGATCTTTGCGCTCCACCTCGCCGGCGCCAGCTCGATCCTTGGCGCGATCAATTTCATTACCACCATCTTCAACATGCGCGCCCCGGGCATGACCCTGCACAAGATGCCGTTGTTCGTGTGGTCGATCCTGGTCACCGCGTTCCTGCTGTTGCTGGCGCTGCCGGTGCTGGCCGGAGCGATCACCATGCTGCTCACCGACCGCAATTTCGGGACGGCGTTCTTCGACGCCTCGGCCGGCGGCAATCCGGTGCTCTACCAGCATTTGTTCTGGTTCTTCGGGCACCCGGAGGTGTACATCATGATCCTGCCCGGCTTCGGCATGGTCAGCCAGGTCATCGCGACGTTCAGCCGCAAGCCGATCTTCGGCTATCTCGGCATGGCTTACGCGATGGTCGCGATCGGCGTCGTCGGCTTCGTCGTCTGGGCGCACCACATGTTCACCACCGGCATGAGCGTCAACGTGAAGATGTATTTCACCGCGGCAACGATGGTCATCGCGGTGCCGACGGGGGTCAAGATTTTCTCGTGGATCGCGACCATGTGGGGTGGCAGCCTCACATTCGAGACGCCGATGCTGTGGGCGATCGGCTTCATCTTCCTGTTCACCGTCGGCGGGGTGACCGGGGTCGTGCTCGCCAACGGCGGCATCGATAATTACATGCACGACACTTACTATGTGGTCGCGCACTTCCACTACGTGCTGAGCCTCGGGGCGGTGTTCGCGATCTTCGCCGGTTTCTATTACTGGCTCCCGAAGATGTGCGGGAAAATGTATAACGAGACGCTGGGCAAGATTCACTTCTTCCTGACGTTCATCGGCGTCAACTTGGTGTTCTTCCCGATGCACTTCCTTGGATTGGACGGCATGCCGCGGCGCATTCCGGACTACACCCCGGCCTATG
>JBKJYX010000043.1:0-6416 GCA_046715575.1 Sphingomicrobium sp.
AAGCTGATGTAGCGGATGAGGTTGAGGACGCCCGGGAATCCGAGCTGTTCGGCGATCAGGTAGAGCATGGTTGAAGCTCCCCTGCCACTTGCTCGACCAGCCTCGCAAGCCCCACCGAGTTCGACGCCTTGACCAGCACTGCGTCTCCGGGGCGGACCAGGCGCAGCAGCAGCTCGGTCGCCTCATCCACGGTTGTGGCGCGATCGACCTCGACTTTGCCCTCAACTGCGTCGGCCAACGGCGCCAATTCTTCGCCGATCAGGATCAGCCAGTCGACGCCAGCGTCGACAATCGCCAGGGCAAGGCCGGCATGGAGCGCGGCGCTGTGGGAGCCGAGTTCGCGCATCGGGCCGAGCACCGCGATCCGCCGCGTCGGGCCGATCTCGGAACCCAGGCTCTTCAATGTCGCCGCCATCGACGCCGGGTTGGCGTTGTAACTTTCGTCGATCAGCAGGAGATCACCGCCATCGATCTTGATCGTGTGGCGCTCGCCGCGGCCTTTCAACGCGCCCAGATCGCCCAGCGCGAGGCCCGCCGTCGCGACATCGCCGCCGACCGCCTCGATCACCGCCAGCGCCGCCAACGCATTGGTCACCCAATGGTCGCCGCGCTGGGAAATGGTGAAGGTCAGGGCACAATCGAGCAATGACGCGGTGATCAGGCTGCCGCCGCCGGTCGATCGAACCGCGTGCACCGCGTGGACGTCGGCATCGCCGCCGCCGAAGGTAATGATCCGGTCGGCATGCCGTCGCGCCGCCTTGACCAGCCGGTCGCGGTGCGGGCCGTCGTTGGGAACGATCGCCACGCCCCCAATCTCCTCGCCGGGAAACGGCTCCAGCCCCTGGAAAATCTCGGCCTTGGCGTCGGCGATTGCTTCTTCCGATCCAAGGCTTTCGATATGCGCCGGGGCGATCGCGGTGATCAGCGCGACGTGCGGGCGCACCATCCGGGTCAGTGCGGCGATCTCACCGGCATTGCTCATGCCCAATTCGAGGACGGCAAACTCGGCGTCGCGCGGCATGCGGGCGAGGCTCAGCGGTACGCCGGTGTGGTTGTTGTAGCTTTTGACGGACCGATGCACCGCACCAGGCCGCCAGCGGTCGAGCGCGGCGAAAATCGCTTCCTTGGTGCTGGTCTTGCCGACCGAGCCGGTGACCGCGATGATTTTCGCGTTGGAACGTGCCCGCGACGCCCGGCCCAAGTCTTCGAGTGCTTTGGCGGTGTCTTCCACAAGCACGTGGGGCGCGTCGATGGCTTGCGATACGATGGCGCCCGCAGCACCCGCGGCAATCGCCCGATCGACGAATTGGTGGCCGTCGTGGGCGGTGCCGGGCATGGCGACGAACAGGTCGCCGGGCTGCACCTCGCGGCTGTCGAAGGTGACTCCGGTGACCTCGAACTCGCCGTGCGCCGTGCCGCCGGTCGCCTCGGCGATTTCGCTGGCGGTCCAAAGCACGTTCATGCCGCGCACTCGCGCGCCACGACCACGTCGTCGAACGGCAGCACACGCTGGTTGGCGCCGGCGCCGATGATCTGGCCTTGCTCGTGGCCCTTGCCGGCGACCAGCACGATGTCGCTGGGTCGGGCGATCTTGATGGCTTCCGCAATCGCTTCGCGGCGACCGGCAATTTCCGTGGCGCCGGGCGCTCCGGCGAGAATCTCGGCGCGGATCCTGGCCGGGTCCTCGCCGCGCGGATTGTCGTCGGTGACGATCACCACGTCGGACAGGCGCGACGCCACCGCGCCCATCTCCGGCCGCTTGCCAGGATCGCGGTCGCCGCCGGCGCCGAAGACGACGATCAACCGGCCCTCCACATGCGGCCGCAAGGCCGCGATCGCCGCTTCGAGCGCGTCGCCGGTGTGCGCGTAATCGATGTAAACGGGCACGCCGCCGCGGCTGATCACCGCGCGCTCCAGCCGGCCGCGCACCGGCGACACCCGCTGCATCGCCGATAAAGCCGCGTCGAAGGCTGTGCCCGTCGCCATCACCAGCCCCGCCGCGACCAGCACATTGGCCGCCTGGTAAGCGCCGATCAGCGGCAGCGCGAGGCGGTGGGTCTTGCCGTCATGGCTGAGCGTCACGGTCTGTCCGAGGGGTGTCGGCACCTGGTCGATGAGCTGGATCGTCTCGCCCTTGCGGCCGACGGTCATCAGCGTCGACCCGCGGCGGCGGACTCGCTCGATCACCTCATCCGACTTGGCATCGTCGGTCCACACCACCGCGGTGCCTTCGGGTCCCAGCAGCTCGTCGAACAGCCGTATCTTGGCGCGGAAATAGGCGTCCATCGACGGGTGATAGTCGAGGTGGTCGCGGGAGAAGTTGGTGAATGCCGCGGCGGCCAGCGGCACGCCCTCGGCGCGGTGCTGGTCGAGGCCGTGGCTGGACGCTTCATAGGCGAGGTGGCTGATGCCCATTCGCTCCAGCCCGGCGACGTTCGACAGGAAAGTGACGATGTCGGGCGTCGTCAGCCCTGTCTTCACCTGGTCGTCGGACGTGGTCACCCCCAGCGTCCCGATCGACGCCGAGCGGTGGCCGCTCATGCGCCAGATCTGGCGGGTCATTTCGACGGTCGAGGTCTTGCCGTTGGTGCCGGTGACGGCGACCGCGACCTCCGGGTAGGGCGCGAAGAACTTCGCGGCGAGGCTGGCGAACAAGCGCCGCGGCTCGGGGTCGGCGAGGTGCGGCACCTTTTCAACTCTGGCTTCTGGCCTGGCGACCACCGCCACCGCGCCGCGCGTCACAGCTTCGGGAATGAAATCCTCGCCGTCGAACACCGCGCCCTTGAACGCGCCGAACACGCTGCCCGGAGCGACTTTGCGATGGTCGATGGCAAAGCCCGTCACTTCGGAATCGCTATCGACGCCGGAAAGCTCGCGAAGGCGGCTCACCTACTGTTCCGTTTCGTGAACGAAGGGCAGCACCTCGGCCATGTTCGGCTCGCGCCGCTTGTCCGGACGGACGCCGAGCATCGGCGCGATTCGGCTGATTGTGCGGCTGACCACCGGCGCGACGTTCCAGCCGGCGGTGTGAAAACCGAAGGTTTCCGCGGTGGCCTTGGGGTCGTCGAGCATAGTGACGATCACATAGCGAGGTTCATCCATCGGGAAAACGCCGGCGAACGTCGTCACCACCTGCGCCGACGTATAATGGCCGCCGACCAGCTTCTCGGCGGTGCCGGTCTTGCCGCCGACGCGGTAGCCGGGGGCGTCGGCTTTCTTGCCGGTGCCCTGCGTCACCACCAGCCGCAGCAGTGCCCGCATCTTGTAACTGGTTTCCTCGGTGAACACCCGGCGGCCCTTGGCGGCGGGATGCGTGGGACCGACCTTGAGCAAGGTCGCGGGGCGATAGATGCCGCCGTTGAACAGGGTCGCGTAGCCGCTCGCCAGGTGCATCGGAGTGACCGCGATGCCATGACCATAGCCGACGGTCATGGTCTCGACCTGATTCCAGTTGTTGCCCGGAGTCAGCGTCCGGCCGCGCTCCCTGAGCTCGATCCCGACGCGGCTGAGAAAGCCCATCTTGTCGAGGAACTTCCGCTGTCGGGTTGCACCGATCTGCGCCGCGATCTGGGCGGTGCCGATGTTGGAGCTTTCCTTCATGATCTCGGCAACGGTGCAGTTGCGGCCGAACGGGTGGGTGTCGTTGATGGTGCGCCCGGCGACCCGCAGCTCGTTTGGGCAATTGTAGACTTGGCCGAACGACTTCACGACGCCCGAGTCCATCGCCATCGCGACCGTGAACGGCTTGAAGGTCGATCCCAGTTCGTAAACGCCCAGGGTCGCGCGGTTGAAGCGCGCTTCCGGGGAGCCCAGCCCCGCGGCATTGGGATTGAGCTGCGGCAGCGAAGTCAACGCCAGCACTTCGCCGGTGTTGATGTCCATGATGATGCCCGCCGCCCCGGCGGCCGAGTAGGTCCGCATCGCGTCGAGCAGCTCGTGCTCGAGCGCCTGCTGCAGTCGGCTCGAAATTGACAGGGTCAGCGGTTCGCCGCGGGTCGAAGCGTCGGACAGATGCTTGTCGTAGGCGCGCTCCATGCCGGCGACCCCGCGGCCGTCGACGTCGGTGAAGCCGATGACGTGGGCGGCGAGGCTGGTCTGGGGGTAGAGCCGGTCGGGCTCGCGGTCGATCGCCAGGCCCGGCTCACCCAATGCGTTGACCGCCTCGACCAGTTGCGGCGAGGCGCGGCGGCGCAGGTAGAAGAAGCTCTTGCCCGACCGCATCATCGCGAAATAGGTCGCTTCGTCGCGTTCCGGCATCAGGCGGGCGAGCGCGCGCGCAATTTCCAGCTTGTCGCCGATGATCTTGCCCGGGTGGACCGCGATGGTCCACGCATCAATGGTCCGCGCCAAGGGCTGACCGTCGCGGTCGACAATGTCGCCTCGTTCCGGAATCAGCGCGGTTATCCCGACCTTGCGCCCGGCGTGATCGCCGAATGCCGCGAGGAACAGGATCCGCGCGACGACCAGTGCAATCACTCCGGCGTACACCAACATTCCGAACATCAGCCGCTGGTGCATTACGGCCAGGATTTGGCGACGCTGACCGACGAGGCGGAGCCGCTCGGGCCGTTGGGCGACGAGGGCGTGCGTCGGCGCGTTCATTGCTGCCGGCCAGTGTCCTTGGCGTTAGCATGAGACGCGGCGTTGGCATTCGAACCGGACTTGGCGGGCTGAGGCGCGAGCGGATCGGCCTGGGCCAGTTTGGTCGTTTTGGACTTGGCGGGCGTCGGAGCGCTTGCGGGGGCAACGCGCTTGGGCGACTCGACCGCATTCTCGTCGGCCCTGATCTCACGTTTCAGGCTGGCAGTGTGCAGCATCTGGCTGGCCGAGACGCCTTCGTCCGGGTCCTGCTGTGGCGCGCCTTCGACTTGCGGCCTGGGGCCATTGGCCGGCGCGGCGGCGAGCACTACCGGCGCCTCAAGATCGACCTCGCGATTCGGCGCGACCATTCGGGCGAGCGCAAAACCGCCGTCGAGGAACTGGTCGGCAGATGGCGCCGACAGCGCCAGGACCTTGACGTTCCAGCGCTCGAGCTGGGCGAGCCGGCCGCGCGTGCCGATCTCGGTCTGCAGCAGGCGGATGTCGCGCTGGGTGAGCACGATCCGGGTTTGAACGCTCTCCAGCGCGGCCCGCTCCGACGCGACCCGAAGCGAAACCAGATAGCAGCCGAGCGCCGCTCCGGCGCAGCTGGCGACCATGAACACCGAGCGGAAGCTTCTGATCATTGCATGCGGTCCTTTGCGCTCTGCCAAACGCCTTCCTGCCAACAAGGGGCGGAGGTGCGCACCGCGCTCCTCAGCCGGGCCGAGCGGGCACGCGGGTTGGCGGCCATCTCGCGCTCGGACGGCGTCACCGGCTTGGCGACGCGCTCGAAGGTCGGCTGAGGCGGCTCGACCAGCGCCGGGCGGTGGCGCGAGCCGGCCGGCGTGGCGCCGCTGCGTGTCCGCAGGAAGCGCTTGACGATCCGGTCCTCGAGGCTGTGGAATGTGACCACCGCCAGCCGGCCGCCGGGTTTCAGCGAACGTTCGGCCGCGGCGAGACCCTCTTCCAATTCGTCGAGCTCGGCATTCAGGTGGATGCGGATCGCCTGGAAGGTACGGGTCGCGGGGTCGGTCCGCTGGCCGGGGCGGAAGCCGGCGGCGCGGCGAACGATCGACGCCAGCTCGGCGGTGCGCTCGACCGGCCGGGCGGCGGCGATGGCGCGGGCGATGGCGCGGGCCCGGGGTTCCTCGCCATAGTCCTTGAGGATGCGCGCAATTTCGGCTTCGTCGGCCTGATTGAGGAATTCGGCCGCGGTCAGCCCCGACTTCGACATCCGCATGTCGAGCGGACCGTCGGCCTGGAAGGAAAAGCCGCGGTCCGCCCGATCCAATTGCATCGACGACACGCCAATATCGAGCGCGATGCCATCGACCAGGCCGATGCCGCGTGTCGCCAGCACCCGGTCCATCTGCGAAAAACGTTCTTCGACGAGGTCTAGTCGTTCGTCGGGAACGAGTGACGGCCCTTGCGCGATCGCATCCGGATCGCGGTCGAAGCCGATCACTCGCCCCGCCCCCGCCGCAAGCATGGCGAGCGTGTAGCCGCCAGCCCCGAAAGTGCCGTCGACCAGGGTCTCGCCACGGGCAATGGCAAGGGCCTGGACGACTTCATCGGCCAATACCGGCACGTGCCGAGGATTCGGGTGACCGGAGGAAGTGCGCGTCATGCGCCGATCCCCCTCTCCTCGAGCCGGTACCGCGCGATGTCCTTCATGTCCTCGGGGACGCGGGCATCCTTGAGGAACAGCGCCGGGTTCCAGATCTGAAAGGTTTCGCCCGCGCCGAGGAACAGCGCGAGGTCTTCGAGTTCGCCCTTGCGGCGCATCATCGGGGGCAGGACGATGCGGCCGGAGCTGTCGTAGGGCACTTCCTCGG
>JBKJYX010000044.1:0-6224 GCA_046715575.1 Sphingomicrobium sp.
GAGCAGGCCCGGCCCGGCAACCGCCTCGGCGACATTTCCAGCGCCATCCAGCGCCACGCCGAGGGCAATCGCTACTCGGTGGTCCGCGATTTCTGCGGCCACGGCCTCGGCCGGCTGTTCCACGACAGCCCCGAGGTGGTCCACGCCGGCCGCCCCGGCACCGGCCCCGAGCTCAAGCCGGGCATGTTCTTCACCGTCGAGCCGATGATCAACATCGGCCGCGCCGACGTGAAGCTGCTCGACGACGGCTGGACCGCCGTCACCCGCGACCGCTCGCTCTCCGCCCAGTTCGAGCATTCGATCGGCATCACCGAAACCGGATGGGAGATTTTCACCAAGAGCCCCGCCGGCCGCGACCAGCCGCCCTACGCTTGAGTCGCGGCTACCAGTATCCGTTTTCGGCTCATTGCGGACGTCGGGCCATCCTTCCTGGTCGGCGTCTGAAAACACCCGCCGCGGTTGGTAGCTTTGCATCAGCGCCAGTAGAAGAATAAGCTGTTATTAAGGGGAAGCGGCAATGTCGGACGTGTTCGTTTCGTACAAGGCGGAAGACCGCCAGCGCGTGCGGCCACTGGTCGAAGCACTTCAGGCCGACGGGCTTTCGGTCTGGTGGGATGCGAACATCGGTGCCGGCGACGAATGGCGCGAGAGCATCGCCAGCAACCTCGACCAGGCACGCTGCGTCATCGTCGTGTGGAGCAAGCGCTCGACCGGGCCCGAAGGCCGCTTCGTTCGCGACGAGGCCGCGCGCGCGGCCAAACGCCAGGTCTATGTTCCGGTGACCATCGATCGGGTCGACCCGCCGCTAGGGTTTGGCGAGACGCAATGCCTTCCCCTGAGCGGATGGAAGGGGAACCGCGAGGATGCGCGCTACCTCGCCTTGCTCGACGCGGCGCGGCACACGGTCGGCGGCGATCGGCCGATCCGATCGACACCCGTCGCGAAGCCGGTGACGGCCGACCGCCGCGCGGTGCTTGCCGGCGGGGCGGTCGTGGGCCTGGCCGCAGCGGGCGGCGCGGGCTGGTGGTTGCTGGGCGGATCGCCCGCCAACGCCAATAGTGTCGCCGTGCTCCCCTTCGCCAATCTGAGCGGCGATCCAGCCCAAGCCTATTTTTCCGACGGGATGGCCGAGGAATTGCGCAGCGCCCTGGCGCGCATTTCGGGCCTCAAGGTGATTGGCCGGACCTCGTCGGAAATGCTGCGCGACGATGCCGCGATGGCGGCGGCGAAAAGATTGGCTGTCGGAACGGTCGTCACCGGGAGCGTGCGCCGGTCGCCTTCCACGATCCGCGTCAGCGCCCAGCTGGTCGATGGCAATAGCGGGGTCGAGCGCTGGACGCAGACCTTCGACCGCCCGACCGGCGATGTGCTGCAGATCCAGACCAGCATCGCCGAAGCCGTGGCGCAGCAATTGCGCAGCCAGCTCGGCGCCGCCGATCTCGCCGCGCTGACCGTCGGCGGAACTCACAGCGCAACCGCGCAGGACCTGGTGTTGAAAGCCGATGCCAATCAGGACGGGAGCAAGGAGGGGTTTCTGGCCAGGGTTGCCCTCTACGATGCGGCGATCGCGCTCGATCCCCAATATGCCATGGCCTATGCCGGCAAGGCGAGCGCCGCGACCAGTGTCGTCTCTTACTACGCGGACACTGCCGAGGAAATGCGAGCGGGGCTGGAATCCGCGGCCGTGGTGGCGCGAAAGGCCGTCTCGATCGCGCCCGATCTTGCGGACGGCCACTATGCATTGGGCCAAAACCGCAATTCCAGCCTCGAGTTTACCACCGGCTGGGCGGAATATCGGCGCGCCATTGCCAGTCCGGGCTGTTCGCCGAGGATCATGGTGGGGGTAGCGAACTTCCTGGCCTCGATCGGGCGCAGCGAGGAAGCCATGGCGCTGTGGCGCTCGGCCGAAGCGCGCGATCCGCTCGACCCCAGCGTCGCCCGATCGAAGGCTTATATGCTCATCCGGGCGCGCAAGCACGACGAGGCTATACCGCTTCTGAGAAAGCTTCTCGCCGACACTCCCACGTCGACCGTCGTGCAGAACGGGCTCGCGGTCGCGCTATTTCAGGCCGGACGCTACGCCGAAGCAGAGCGCGTCGCCGACCAAATGCCGCATGAGCACCCCAACTGGTTCGTCATCCGCTCGGCGGTCGCGGCCCGCACCGGGAATAGCACGCGCGCCGCCGCCATCCTCGCCGCCATGCGCAAGTTTGCCGGCGATAGTGCGCATTATCAATATGGCCAGATGTTGGCCCAGATGGGCGATCGGGACGGTGCCATCGCCGAGCTTGAATCGGCGCTCAAGGTTCGTGACCCGGGGCTCGCCTTTCTCCCCACCGATCAAAATTTCGATTCGCTCCGCCAGGACCCGCGCTTCGCCGCCATCGTCGCCAAACTCGCCTTCCCGACGGCCTGATCAGCACATCGACGTCCGCTTCTCATACAGAGGGGACTCAAACACCAGGCACTATCCCGCGATTATTCGGCCGGTTGCGCGGCCTTTGGCACCCAGATGTCGAACGAATCTTCCCATTCCGCCTGGTCGTCGGCGGCCTTTTCCTCGACCTTTCCACCCCGGTTCGGCCAGCGCGCATAAACCTCGCGCTTGGGGTCGAAAACGACGGTGTTGCCGCCGGTTCGTGAGACCTCCTTGTAGCGGGTCTCTTCGCTGGCGCTGGCATAGACCCACTCGCCGTCGACCTTCTCGAACGTCGCCCCGACCGCCTTATATTTGAGCGGCAAAGGCTGCGCCGTGGCTTCAACCGACTCCTCGTCCGTCGCAGCATCAGCGGACGCGGCTTCGACGGGCGTCGCCGCCGCCTCGACCGCCTCAGACCGCTTGGAATGCGGCCACACGGCGATCAGCCCGGTCACCGCGACGATCAGCCCGGTAAGCCCGCCCAGCCAGGCCGTGGCGTTGTTGAACAATTTCGGGCGCTCGCTGGCGCCCTCGCTGCGTTCGTCGTCCATCCCCACCCCCGCGTGGTGCTGATTTGCGCCTCAAGATATGACACGGAAATGGCGGTGCAGCCACCCAAGGCCGAAGAACCTGGGCGGTCGCTCACAGGCGCCTGAAATTCAGCGTGGCGTTGAGCAGGAACATCATCAGGCCCGCGACCAGCGATACGAGGACGCGCGCCAGCATGTAGTGGATCTCAAGATATCGAATCATGGCGCCGAACAGGACCACGGTTATCGCCAGGCCGAGCCCGGCATTGATGAGAAAATAGGCATAGCCCGGAGCCACGCCACGCGACGTGCCGCGATAGATCCACACTCGCCCGAACAGATAATGCAGGGAATTGGCGATCAGGAACGACAGTGCGGTCGCCTGAACTTTGTCGAGATGGTGAATCTCGACCAACCACCACATCACGGTCAGGCCGAACAGAAAAGCGCCACAGCTGACGATCGTATTTCGGCCCAGCAGGACGGCCGCATTGCGCGACCACAGCCTGACGCTCCAGCTCGGCTGAAGCGCCGAATTCCTTCCCGTCACATCGCCGCCCTGGGTTGTGGGCCTTCGTTCGCGTCCGGCCAATCGCTGCGGCGGCGAAGTCGTGGATTGAAAAACAAGACCGGCAATTTCACGAACAGCAGTTCGGAATGGATAAAGGTGTCGATCGCATGCTCCCACCATTTGGGTTCGCGCTTGCGATTGTCACGCAACCAGCCTTCATAGGGTTCCCAATGGCTCGGCTCGTCCTGCTTGATGATGCGGAAGATCTTGATGAGGCCGGGATCCCGGCGAACGACAGGATGCCTCAACAGGATGTCGACCTGGCGGTAGCCACGTCTTTCGGTGAGCGAAATCACTCGGCACATCTTTTCGAAGAGTCGATCGTCGGCGGCGAACTGGTGAGCATCGAGCCGGTCGATGGTTGATCCGAACATGATCTCGACGAAGCGGTCGATGTGTCCGCACGTCCGATCCACCAAGAGCGGCATCTGGCTGCGCTTTGCATACCACCGGCGAAACATGACGTAGTGCTTGCGCTCGTCCGCGCGGTGCGTTTCGATCGCGGCGATGAATGCGTGATCGTCGGGAAAGCGGACGCGAACCGCCTCCAGCACCCGGTCGAGCGCGGTGTAGCCCCGATGCTCGTTGTAGAGATAAATGGACCCGATAAGGTCCAAATATCTGCGTTTGAACCAGTCTAGCATGCCGAGATCATCGGTCGCGTCACTGGAAAAATCAACGCGCGCTGGCATTTGAAGCCTGCCAGGCGGTCTTTCCAACCTCGTCGGCGCTAGGCCGCGGCGGCGGCGTTCTTCGCGTCCCAGCCGGCGACCAGCGCCCGCGCCGCTTCGACGTCGGGCGGGAAGTCGACTTCGCCCCACTCCTCGCCCTGGATGTCGAGCGTCGATACGTCGCCATTCTGCGCGAGGTGATGGATCACCCGCAAATACCAGATCGTCGTGCCTTCCCCGGTCCGCATCGCCCGCTCGATCGCCTCGCGAAAACGCTCGGCGCCGCCTGAACGGAACGCCAGCAGGCCGATCGACTCGCCGTTGACGCCGTCGCTGATCCGCTTGCCGATCGCGCGCAGCCTGCCGGTGCCGTCGACGATCACCTTCATATCGTCGTCGTCGTAGCCGTCCTTGCGGTCGATGGTGACGCAGATGCCGGGCGCCACGTTGCCCACCACTCGCGCCATCAGCGCATTCGACACCAAGGTATCCCCGTTCCACACCAGGCAGTCGCCGGCCAACTCCTCGCGCGCCATGAACAGCGATCCGGTATTATCCGCGACCTTGTAGAACGGGTTGTAGACTGTCCGCACCTTGGGCCCGCCGCTCCTCGCCGCGATTGCCGCATTGACCAGCTCGTCGTGAAAGCCGGTGACCACCACCGCCTCGTCCACCCCGTTCGCCGCGAGCGTGTCGAGTTGGCGGTCGAGCAAAGTGCGCCCGCCAAAGTCGATCAGGCACTTGGGCCGGTCGTCGACCAGATGGCCGAGGCGCGAGCCCTGGCCGGCGGAAAGGATGATGGCTTTCATGCGCGCGGCCTTGGCTTCCAAATGCGGCGGCGATTGGGCATGGTCGCCGCATGAAGAAGATCGAAGCGATCATCAAGCCGTTCAAGCTCGACGACGTCAAGGACGCGCTCCACGAGGTCGGCGTCTCCGGCATCACGGTCACGGAGGTCAAGGGCTTCGGCCGCCAGAAGGGCCACACCGAGCTTTATCGCGGCGCCGAATATGTCATCGACTTCCTGCCCAAGGTGAAGATCGAGGTGGTCGTCGAGGACACGCTCGCCGACAATGTCGTCGACGCGATCGCCAACGCCGCCCGCACCGGCCGCATCGGCGACGGCAAGATCTTCGTCAGCGACATCGAGCAAGCCATCCGCATCCGCACCGGCGACACCGGCCCAGATGCGATCTAAAGCCGCCATCTGACCAGCGCCTAACCCCTTCCCCGCACGCTTGCCGTCCGGCTACAGAGCTAGGCGATGGCCGACTCCAGTTCCGCAGCCGAGGCGCTCACCGCCGACAAGCCCAAAGACGAGCGCCTCGCGTCGATGGCGCCCGAGGAGCTGCGCGCGGCGATGCGCACTCTGGGCTACCGGACCCAGAACGACCTCGCCCACGCGATCGGTGTCAGCCGCTCGGCGGTCAGCCTGTGGCTCGAGGGGAAGGTCGGCGTTCCGCGACCAATCGCAATGCTCTTGAGGATGCTCGTCGCCGCCCAGCGCCGGGCGTTTTGACCGCCTGCTCCCGGGGGCCAGGCGCACCGAGCAACCGCTGATCGAGCGTGACCTGGGGATCAGCAATCGGAACGGGTCGAGGGGCGGGGACGTTGCGTAGTCTAGCCCGAAAAGCCGGCAGGCCGGAGAGATGTGATGAAACTGCATTCAACCGAAATCGACGACAAGATGGTGAAGCTCACCTACACCGATGGCGCCTCACCGGAAGACGCGACCAAAGTGCTGATCATTCGCATGCCATTTGAGGGCACAATGCAGAGTCCCATCCTGTGGCATCAGATGAATGCCCTGCACCACGCCTATGCCGTCATCGATGTCGAAATGGAGCGCATGTCCACCGAACTGAACGAGCTGTCGGAGGGCAAATGATGGTGGGCGCCCTACTGAGCATCATCCTCTAGCGCCCAGACCGGTGCATCCAGCGCCGCCGCGAATTTCCTCCGCGTTTCGCGCGAACCATATCCGCCGCCGCGTTCGATCCGGCTGATCCACACCTGGCTAAGCCCCGTCTTGC
>JBKJYX010000045.1:0-5604 GCA_046715575.1 Sphingomicrobium sp.
GCGAGGACGCCAAGCTGATGATGGGCAAGACGCCCGACCAGATCGAGGCCATCCGCCCGTTGCGCGACGGAGTCATCGCCGACATCGACGTCGCCGACCAAAAGATCAACCACTTCATTCAAAACGACCATGGCGGCAAGATGCGCGCCTGGCGCTTTCCCGAGATCGTCATCTGCGTGCCCTCTGGGTCAACCTCGGTCGAGCGCCGCGCGATCCGCGATGCCGCCTCCAACGCCGGCGCCAGCTCGGTCTATCTGATCGAGGAGCCGATGGCGGCCGCGATCGGCGCCGACATGCCGGTCACCGAACCGATCGGATCAATGGTCGTCGATATCGGCGGCGGCACGACCGAAGTCGCCGTCCTGTCCTTACGCGGCCTCGCCTACACCACCTCGGTCAGGGTCGGCGGCGACAAGATGGACGAAGCGATCAGCTCCTACGTCCGGCGCAACCACAACCTCCTGATCGGCGAAGCGACCGCCGAGCGGATCAAGAAGGAAGTCGGCATCGCCAAGCCGCCGGTCGACGGCATCGGCAAGACCGTCCACATCAAGGGCCGCGACCTGGTCAACGGTGTTCCCAAGGAGATTTCGATCAACCAGGGGCAGATCGCCGAGGCGCTGTCCGAGCCGGTTGGGACGATCGTCGAAGGCGTCCGCATCGCGCTCGAGAACACCGCCCCCGAGCTCGCCGCCGACATCTGCGACCAGGGCATCGTCCTGACCGGTGGCGGAGCGCTGTTGCAGGGGCTCGACGAAGTGCTTCGCGACGAAACCGGCCTGCCGGTGACAGTAGCCGACGATCCGCTGACCTGCGTCGCGCTTGGCACCGGCCGCGCGCTCGAAGAAGAGCAGTTCCGCGGTGTGCTGCAAACCGCCTGACGGGCGCTGAACGTTGGCGCCTCCGCGCCCTGGATGGTCGAGACGCGCTCAATACGGGCTGTTCTTCAGCTTTCTGGCGGTCATTGCCGGGCTGATCATCGGTGTTTTCCTGCTCGCGCTGTCGCTGGTTGCGCCCAAGAGCTTTGAGGCCGTTCGCGGCGCGGCGCTCGATGTCACCGCGCCGATTAGCAGTGCCTTGAACGAGGTCAGCTCAACCGCTGGCGGGATGGTCAGCGGCGCCGGCAATTATTGGGACGCGGCGCGCCAGAACGCCAAGCTCAAGGTCGAGCGCGGCAAGATGCTGCAGCGGATGATCGAGGCCAAGGCCATCCTCCAGGAAAACCGGCAATTGAAGGCTGCCCTGCAGCTTCGTGAGCGCAGCCGCGTCGCCATCGCCGCCGGGCGGATCGTCGGCTCGTCGCTCAGCAGCCCGCGCCGTTTCGCGGTCCTGTCGGTCGGCACCGGCGACGGCGTGCGGGTCGGAATGCCGGTGCGCTCGCCGGACGGCCTGATCGGCCGCGTCATCGACGCCGGCCGGTTCGCCTCGCGCGTGCTGTTGATTTCCGACCGGTCGAACATCGTCCCGGCGCGGATCCTGCGCGGCGGGTTGCCGGTCATTTCGCAGGGTCGCGGCGACGGTACGATCGACCTGAGGCCGCTGGAAGTCGGGCGCAATCCCTTCCGGCGCGGGGATATCGTCGTCACCTCCGGGACCGGCGGAATTTACCCACCATTGGTGCCCATCGCCCGGGTCGTCCGCCTCGACGACGACGGGGCGATTGCGGTGCCGCTCGCCGACCCCGCCAACACCAGCTTTGCGGTCGTCGAAGCCCCGTACGAGCCCGAAGCGCAAGCGGCGGAACCGCTCACGCCCGCGGATGAGCAATAATGGTTCGCGCGGCCTTGAGCTCGGGACGACGCATCGGGCAAGGCCCGCGAACCGGCGCGTCCTCCATTCCGGCCATCGCGGTCATCGCCGCATCATTGCTGTCGGCGCTGCCCATCGTCTCGACCAGCGGCTGGTACCCCGACTTTGGCTTCCTGGTACTGATCGCCTGGCGGCTGCTGCGGTCGGATCCGTGGCCGGCGTGGTGGGCGGCGGCGCTGGGCCTCGCCAACGATCTCATCATCGGCACGCCGATCGGTATGTCGGTGGTGCTGTGGAGCGCGACCATGCTGCTGCTCGACCTCATCGACCGGCGCACGATGTGGCGCGATTACTGGATCGAGTGGGGGCTCGCGGCGCTGCTGCTGCTGCTCGGCGAGACGTTCGAATATTGGGTCGCCAGCCTCACCGGCCCGGTCGGGCCGTTCGCCTCGATCCTGCCGCCGCTGCTGATCGGGATCTTTGCGTTTCCGATCGCCGCATGGCTGGTTGGCCGGCTCGACCGCTGGAGGCTTGGCCGATGAGCATTGGGCCGATGAGCAACGGGCCGAAGAACAACGGGCCAATGAGCAATGGTCGGCCGAAAATTCGGCCGGTGGGGAACGGCAAGCGGGTCACGTCGGCCTATCAGTCGATGACATTCTCGCGGCGGATGCTGCTCACTGGCGGCGCGCAAGTCGCGGTCGGGACGGTGCTCATCGGCCGCCTCGGCTGGCTGTCCGTGGCCGAGAACGAGCGCTACCAATTGCTGTCCGAGAGCAACCGGGTGCAGCTGATCATCGTCCCGCCGCGGCGAGGCTGGGTAATCGATCGCCATGGCAAGCCGATCGCGATCAACCGCAGCGACTTTCGAGTCGATCTCATACCCGAGCAAATCGAGAACTTCGAAGCGACGTTGAAGACGCTGGCTCAACTGCTCGATCTCAGCGTCGACGACGTCGACCGCATTCTCAAGGATCTGAAGGCGGCCCGCGGCTACCAGCCGGTCCAGGTCGCGGAGAATGTCCCGTACGAGAATTATGCGAAAGTGATCGTTCGGCTGCCCGAGCTTCCAGGCGTCCAGCCGATGCGCGGTTTTTCCCGCTTTTACCCCGCCGGCCCTGCGGTCGGACACCTGATCGGTTATGTCGGCGCGGCTTCGGCGGCGGAATATGAAAAAGAAAAGAACCCGCTGCTCATCACCCCCGGCTTCAAGATCGGCAAGGAAGGGCTCGAAGAGACGCTCGAACAGAAATTGCGCGGCACGCCGGGCGGCCAGCGCGTCGAGCTGACCGCCCGCGGCAAGCTGGTGCGCGACCTGACGCCCAAGCCCGACCGCAGCGGCGAAACCGTCCCGCTGGCCATCGACGCCGATCTGCAGGAGTTCGCGGCCAGGCGGCTTGGCGAGGAATCGGGGTCGGTCGTGGTGCTCGACTGCCTGACCGGCGATATCCTCGCCCTGGTGTCGATGCCCGCCTACGATCCCAACAGCTTCTCCGACGGGATCGGCCGGACCGAATGGAAGATGCTGTCGGAAGACCCGCGGCGGCCGCTGCTCAACAAGGCCTTGAACTCGCTCTATCCACCGGGATCGACGATCAAGCCGATGGGCGCGCTGGCGCTACTCAAGCATGGGGTCGAACCGACCGACCGGATTTACTGTCCCGGCGGCTACCGGCTCGGTAACCGCTTCTTCCGCTGCCTCGGCCGCCACGGGCCGGTCGACATGCGCCGCGCGATCGCCAAGAGCTGCAACACCTATTTCTACGCGATGGGACACCGTGTCGGGTACGACAACATCGCGCCGATGGCGAAGATGCTCGGGCTCGGCCAGAAATTCGACCTGCCGGTAGTCAGCCAAAGCTATGGCACCGTTCCCGACAGCGAATGGAAGCTCAAGCGGTACCAGGCCAACAAACGGCTGATCGAGCGGCCCGACTGGACCGCGTCCGACACATTGAACGCGTCGATTGGCCAGGGCTTCCTGATCATCAATCCGATGCAGCTGGCGGTGATGGGCGGGCGCATCGCGTCGGGCCGCAACATCCAGCCGCGGCTGCTCGGCGTCGGCAAGCAGCCGGCGCCCCTGCTCGATATCCCGCAAGAGCATCTCGAGATCGTTCGCGGCGGGATGTGGCAGGTGGTCAACGGCGACGGCACCGCCGGTGCGAGCCGGCTGCAGCTGCCCGGGATCGAGATGAGCGGCAAGACCGGAACCGCGCAGGTTCGGCGCATTACCGACGGGCAGCGCGGCCAAAGCGGCGACTGGCGATACCGCGACCACGGCCTGTTCGTCTGTTTCGCTCCGTCCGTGAACCCGCGCTTCGCCGCTTCGGTGGTGATCGAGCACGGCCTGGGCGGAGCGCGCGCCGCGGCGCCGGTCGCCAAGGACGTGCTGACCTTCCTGTTCGACCGCGCCAAGGCGATGGCATCGCTGACCGCGCTGGAGCAGCAATGGGGCGGGACACTGGCCGAGCGAACCGCCCGGCGCGCGGCGATGATCGAGGCCGCCAGCGACCCGCGGAGCGCGTCGGCGTGATTTCCTCGGCAATCATTCCCCAGCCGCTGGCAAAGCTGCCGTGGCGGCTGATCTTTCTCGTCGCCGGCATCGCCATGATGGGCCTGATGACGCTCTATTCGGCGGCCGGCGGCGCGATCCGCCCCTGGGCCTTCAAGCAGGGCATCACCGTTCTCTTCTTCCTGTGCGTCGCGGTGACCATGTCGTGGGTCAAGGAAACGACCATCAAAAGCCTCGCCTTCCCGATCTATGGCGCGGTGCTGGTGATGCTGATCCTGGTCGAGATGCTCGGCTTCGTCACCAAGGGCGCGCAGCGCTGGCTCGACATCGGCTTCATCCGCCTGCAGCCGAGCGAATTCATGAAGCCGGCGATCGTCCTGGTGCTTGCCCGCTTCTACGAGCTGCTGCCCGCCGGCGACATCCGCAAATGGCGCGCGATCTGGCCGGCGGCGCTTCTGATCGGTGTTCCCGCCTCGCTGATCCTGCTCCAGCCCGACCTCGGCACCTGCATCATGGTCGTGCTCGGTGGCCTGACGGTGATGTTCGTCGCCGGGACTCCGATGCGCCTGTTCCTCGGCGGCGCCGCGGCGCTGGCCGTCGCCGCGCCGATCGCCTTCAGCATGATGCACGAATATCAGCGCAAGCGCGTGTTCACGTTCCTTGATCCGGAAAACGATCCGCTGGGCGCGGGCTATCACATCAGCCAGTCGAAGATCGCGATCGGCTCGGGCGGGATCTTCGGCAAGGGCTTCCTGAACGGCAGCCAGAGCCATCTGGATTATCTTCCCGAAGGCCACACCGACTTCGCCTTTGCGGCGATGGTCGAGGAATGGGGCCTGGTCGGCGGGCTGCTCGTGATCCTCGCGTTCGGCGCGGTGATCCGCTGGGGGATGATGGTCAGCCTAAACGCCCGAAGCCGCTTCGCCCAGCTCGCCGCCGCGGGGTTGTCGGCGACGATTTTCTTCTATGTCTCGATCATTCTGATGATGGTCATGGGCCTGGCGCCGGTGGTCGGCATTCCGCTGCCGCTGGTCAGCTTCGGCGGCTCGGCGGTGATGACCGTGATGCTGTGCCTCGGGCTGCTGATGTCGCTGGAGCGGCAGCAACGGACGACCTCGAAGCTGGTTTGACCTTCCGCCTGAACCGGGAGCGTTGCACCCCACCTTGGCCCATGCTACCGGCCCGCCGCGCGTGATTGCGGAAGGCCGCCGGCGCATCCGCCTTATTGGCATGGACGCATAGCTCAGTTGGTAGAGCAGCTGACTCTTAATCAGCGGGTCCTAGGTTCGAGCCCTAGTGCGTCCACCATCACCGGCGACATTGACGCAACGGCCTAGGCG
>JBKJYX010000046.1:0-8855 GCA_046715575.1 Sphingomicrobium sp.
GCGATCCCGCGCTCGATCTTGAAGTCGATGGTCTCGTAAGCCATGCCGATGGACTAGCGAAGGAGAGGGTGTGGACGCAAACGATCTCGCGAGCCGGGTCGCGCATCACATGCTGTCGAGCGAGGGCACCGGCCCCGCCTGGGGCATCGCCATCGAGGAAGCGCGTGAAGGCTATGCGCGGGTGTCGATGCGGATTCGGCCAGACATGTTGAATGGCCATGGAATTGCTCATGGCGGGATGATCTTCGCGCTTGCCGACTCCGCCTTTGCCTACGTGTGCAATGGTTCGAACCACGCCAGCGTGGCCGCCCAGGCTTCGATCGTCTTTCTCGGCAAGGCGGACGATGGCGAGCTCTTGGTCGCCGAAGCCGAGGAGTCGGCGCGAGAGGGCCGGGCAGGAGTGACGCGCGTGTCAGTCAAAACCGACGATGGCCGGCCGGTGGCTGAGTTCACGGGCTATTCGCGTACGATCGGAGGAGCGGTGGTCGACTGAACCGCGTTCGGGCATTTACTTAAAAACAAGCTTTGCTCGCCACGATCATGAACATGATCACAACGCTCCTGGCTCTTGCCGCAGTCGCTGCAGTCGACCCCGATCCCCTGGCCCGCGCGCGCTCCGGTGAAGCGCAATGCTTTATGCCGGACGTTCTCTTCAAGACCTGCGTCAGCCTGGAATATTACGCGGCGACAGGCCCCGGCACTTACACCAACCGGGGCGTAAGCCTGGTCGAGATCGATCAATCCATCGTGGTGGATTATTTGATGCCGATCCAGATCAGGGGAAGGGCGTTATGCGGCACGGTTCGTTCGGCCCATCTCCTGAGTGGGAAGGTCAGTGTTGCCGGTCGACCTTTGCCGCGAGAGAAAGCCGCCGCCATCCTCGCTCGCGTCAACAAAAGAGTGGCGGCGATTCGGGATAAAGAGGCCTGCATGGTCTATGAGCCTACGGACGACGGGATGCTCAAGACCAAGGTGACTGTCGCCGGCGTTCGGCGGCCGGACCTGGACGCGCCCTTCAAATGGGTGAAGCCGTCGGACGGTTACACCGTCGCGCCTTGAAATAGCTCAGCGTCGCCGGCGCGGTCATCGAGAGCTAGTCGGCGAACTACCAGGGCGGCACGCCCTTGGGGCCCGGCGACACGAGTTTGCCGTTGAGGATCAACGTGCCGATGACCATCGAGCCATAATGATCGATCGGCGCGCGGATGGTGGTGCGACCGAGATACTTCCCCTTGGTCATGGCCGGCACCGTCGAGGCCTGGGACATGATGCAATCCTTGTAGGTCGCTCGCCAGCTCCATGGGAGGACGCCCTGGTGCTTCAGCTCGAAGGTGCATCGGTCGAACAGGACATTGTCGCTTTCGGCGAGGTTCACGATCGGGCCGCCGCCCAGATAGACCTTGCCGCTGGGCGATTGCGAAGGGTCGTCGGTAAAACGGCATTCGTGAAAGCGGGCGGCGCGGGCAGGGTTGCGGTCGGGGAAAGGGTGGACGACCGAGCCGACGAACGTGCAGCGGTCGAATGCGAAGCGCGGCTTCGCCGGCCAGGCGGACCAGGACGTGGTGCCGACAAACAGGCAATCGGTAAATTGGGCGCCTTCGCTGTCGCCAGAGTCGGCGACCATTCCGACCCCCGCATTGTCGACGAACTTGCAGCGGCTGAAGGTGAGGTCGCGATTGACCTTGGAGCCCTCCGCCTCGATGTCGACACCCGCCCCCGGAGCGCTGTGGATGGCGGAGCGACCGGTGAAGCTGAAGTCGCAATCGGAAAAATCGTAGCCGCGTCCGCCGACGATGCTGACCCCCTGCCGGCCGTTGTAGCGAGTAACCACTTTGCTCAACCGGCTGCGGGCGGGGCGGCGGTCATCGCCGTCGATCGTCACGCCGTCCTGGCCGTGATGGTGGATCAGCAGGTTGGTGACCGTCTCGCTGGCGTGGTTGTTGCCCAGCCACAAGCCCGAGGCGGGGATCTGCCAGCCGGTGTCGCCATAGCGACCGCCAAGGACGAGACGCTCGATGTTGCCGTCGAGCTCGAGATCGCGGATCTCGATCGGCGCGCGGCAATCATTGATGCGGATCATCGCCCGGTAAGGGGTGGCGATCTCGTTTTGGCGATAGTTGGGCATGGGTCGATGAACGGGAGCGCCGGTGGCCGTGTCGAACGTGCCGTAACGAAGGCCGGGCTGGCAGCGCAGGCGGGCGCCACTGCCGATAATCTGCAAGGGGCGGGCGAGGCTGCGCAGCTCGAGAATTGGTGCCGGGTTCCAGCCAAAGGGGCCGCCGCCGCGCAATTGCTCGCCGACAACATAGGTTCGGCTCGCGCCCAGCAGGATCGTGCCGCCGCCGTGGCGGTTAATTTCCGCGCTCAACGCGGCGAAGGCTCGGGTGTCGTTGGTGGCGCCATCGCCGCGCGCGCCGAAGTCCTCCGGGCGAAGCACGTCGCTGCCCTGAGCCCTGGCACGGGACGACAAAGCGGCCGCCGCGGTGCCGGCGGCGAGGAAGGCGCGGCGATCGAAGTTCATCCGGCTCATCGGTGCAGTCCAACGCTTGAACCAAGGATGAGCACCACCATGATTTGAAGCCGCACTCCACAAGCGCTACATCGGGGCCATGTACACGACCGAATTGAGCAAGAGCGCGACCGTCAAGTCGCTGGAAGACTCTAAGCTGCTCGAAGCGTTCGAGGCGCGGGTGGCGGCGGACGAGTTCATCGAGCCCAAGGACTGGATGCCCGAGGCGTATCGCCGGACGCTGGTGCGGCAGGTATCGCAGCATGCGCACAGCGAGATCGTCGGCATGCTTCCTGAGGGGAATTGGATTTCGCGCGCCCCGTCGCTGCGCCGCAAGGCGATCCTGCTTGCCAAGGTCCAGGACGAGGCCGGGCACGGGCTGTATCTATACTGCGCGGCGGAAACGCTCGGCACCAGCCGCGACGAAATGATCGAGGCGCTGCATTCGGGCAAAGCCAAATACTCGACCATCTTCAATTATCCGACGCTGACCTGGGCCGACATCGGCGCGATCGGCTGGCTGGTCGACGGCGCCGCGATCATGAACCAGGTGCCGCTGCAGCGGACCAGCTACGGGCCATACGCGCGGGCAATGGTCCGGGTGTGCAAGGAAGAAAGCTTCCACCAGCGCCAGGGCTACGAGATCATGATCGCGATGGCGAACGGCAGCCCTGAGCAGAAGCGCATGGCGCAGGATGCCTTGAACCGCTGGTGGTGGCCAAGCCTGATGATGTTCGGCCCGCCAGACGAGGATAGCCCCAACACCGCGCAGTCGATGCGCTGGCGGATCAAGCGCGATACCAACGACGAGCTTCGGCAGAAATTCGTCGATATCACCGTTCCGCAAGCCGACTTCATCGACCTCAAGGTGCCCGATGCGGACCTCAAGTGGAACGACGACAAGAACGAGGGGGGTGGCGGTTACGATTTCGGCGACGTCGACTGGGAGGAATTCTACGCGGTGGTGCGCGGCGAAGGACCGGTCGCGAAAGAACGCATGGCCGCGCGCCGCGCGGCCTGGGACGACGGCGCCTGGGTCCGCGAGGCGGCTGCGGCGCACGAGGCGAAGCGGCGCGCAAGGGCGGCGGCGTGAGCGGTGGCGCAACGGGTGATTGGCCGCTCTGGGAGGTCTTCGTTCGTGCCAAGGCTGGCATGTCGCATCGCCACGTTGGCAGCGTTCATGCTCCTGACGCACAGCTCGCGCTCCGACACGCGCGCGATACCTACACGCGGCGCGGGGAAGGGGTGAGCCTGTGGGTGGTGCCCTCGGCCGAAATCGTCGCCTCCGATCCCGATGAAGCGGGACCTCTGTTCGAGCCGGCGCAGGACAAGATCTACCGCCACCCGACGTTTTACGACATCCCGGATGAAGTGAAGCACATCTAGCTTCATCACGGACCCGTTCGGGCTGAGCTTGTCGAAGCCCTGCATTTTCTTCTACCCAAGAAGAAGGACAGCCCTTCGACAGGCTCAGGGCGAACGGAGTGGTTTTTGGCCTCACCCATTCAACCCGCAGCATCAGACGAGCCTCGCACGGATTACCTCCTGCGGCTGGGCGACGATGCGCTGATCCTCGGCCAGCGGCTGGGCGAATGGTGCGGCCACGCACCGGCGCTCGAGGTCGACCTGAGCCTGACCAACCTCGCGTTGGATTTGGTCGGGCAGGCGACGCATCTGCTCGGCGCGGCGGGGGACGCCGACCAGCTCGCCTTCCATCGCGACGTGCTCGATTTCCGCAATTGCCTGTTGGTCGAGCAGCCGAACGGCGATTTTGGGCGGACGATCGCCCGGCAGCTATTGTTTTCGACCTGGCAGCACATGCTGTACCAGCGGCTCAGCCAATCCAGCGACACATTCCTGCGCGAAATCGCGGCCAAGGCGGTCAAAGAAGTTGCCTATCATCGCGAGCTTGCGGCTGAATGGACCGTACGGCTGGGCGACGGGACCGAGGAAAGCGCGCAGCGGATGCGAGACGGCCTCGACTGGTGCTGGCGCTTCGTCCCTGAGTTGTTCGAAGTCGATGAACTGCTCGAAGGGTTGATTGGGCGCGGGATTGCGGCCGACCCGCGTGAGTTCGAGGACGAGTATCGCTCGGCGATCGGCGCGGTACTCGCCGAAGCCAAACTCGAGGTACCGGCAGACCAGCGACCGATTCTCGGCGGGCGGCGCGGCCATCACAGCGAGCATCTCGGGCATTTGCTCGCGCCGATGCAATATTTGCCGCGCACCTACCCCGACGCGACCTGGTAGTATGACCGCCCACTTCCACGCTTTGCGCGTCGCCAAAATCGTGCCCGAGACGGCCGAGGCGAATTCGGTCCGCTTCGAAATCCCGCCCGAGCTGCGCGACATTTTCCGCTTCAAGGCCGGGCAACATCTGACGCTCAAGGCCGAGATTGGCGGCGAGGAAGTGCGGCGCAATTACTCGCTGTGCACCGCGCCCGACGACGAAGACTGGATGGTGACCGTCAAGCGGATTGCCGGTGGCGTGTTCTCCAATTGGGTTGGGGACCAACTGAAGCCCGGCGAGGTGATCGACGTCATGCCGCCGCACGGCAGTTTCACGACGGAGTTCGATCGGGAGGCGTCGCGCCGCTACGTCGCGTTTGCGGGAGGGTCGGGGATTACGCCGATCATCTCGTTGATTCGTACCGCGTTGAAGTCAGAAGCCGGCAGTCGTTTCACCTTGCTCTACGGCAACCGCGACAGCTCGTCGGTCATCTTCCTCGACGCGCTGGCCGACCTCAAGGACCGCTACATAGGCCGCTTCGAGCTCTACCATTTCCTCGCCGAGGAGCAGGGCGACGTCGCGTTGTTCAACGGCATGCTCGACCGGCCGACTTGCGACAATGCGATCGAGCATCTGGTCGGCAATGTGGGCGAGGTCGATGCCTGGTTCATCTGCGGCCCCGGACCGATGATGGATGCGGCGGAATCGGCGTTGCTCGAGCGCTCTGTCGTCAGGGACCGCATCCACATCGAGCGCTTCACCGCCGATCGTCCGTCGGCGGCGCTCGCCCAGGAAATGGCGAAACTGGAGGCCAAGGCGGTCGGTGCGACCGTGGCGGTGACGCTCGATGGCCGCACCCGGCGGGTTGAGTTCACCGAAAGCAACATCCTCGACAGCGCGCTGGCCGCCGGGCTCCGGGCGCCGTTTGCCTGCAAGGCCGGGGTGTGCGCGACCTGCCGGGCCAAGGTCACCAGCGGCAAGGTCGAGATGGCGGCGCGCTATGGGCTCACCGACGAAGAGGTCGCGGCGGGCTATGTCCTGACCTGCCAATCGGTGCCGGTCGGCGACGGCGTCGCGGTCGATTACGACGCGTGATGCTTTTGCCGATGCGGGTTTCTCGCTAAGCGCAGTTCCATGCTGAGCGAAACCAACGCCAAGGCCAGAGGCCTTGCCGACCTCCCGCCCGTGACCAGCGATTCGTTGCTGGCGCTGATCGCCATGGCCGCCGCCGATCCGCGGCCCGACAAGATCGACATCGGAGTTGGTGTGTTCCGCGATGCCGCGGGCCAAACGCCGATTCTCAAGGTGATCAAGGCTGCCGAGCGTATTTTGCTCGAGACGCAGAGCAGTAAATCCTATCTCGGCAGCGCCGGCGACAAAAGGTTCGCCGAACTCATCCGGCCGATCCTGCTTGGGCCGCACGCCGACGATGAGCGGATTGCGGGATTGCAGACGCCGGGCGGCTGCGGCGCTCTGCGGCTGGGTTTCGAGCTGGTCCGCACCGCCAATCCGAATGCGCGGGTGCTGATCGGCACCCCGACCTGGCCTAACCATGCACCGATCATCCGCAGCGTTGGGCTCGAAATGGTCGAATATCCTTATTACGACCGCGACAGCGCCACGATCCATTTCGACGCCATGATGCAGGGCCTTGGCCAGGCGCGCGAAGGCGACGTCGCACTGCTCCACGGTGTCTGCCACAACCCGACCGGCGCGGATCTCGATGCCGAGCAGTGGGCCGAGGTGACCCGGGTCGTCCGCGAGCGGGGGCTGCTGCCGTTCGTCGACATCGCTTACCAGGGTTTCGGCCGCGGGCTCGACGAGGATGCGGCAGGGCTGCGCGGCTTGTTGGCGGCGTGCGACGAAGTCGTGGTGGCGCAAAGTTGCGACAAGAATTTCAGCGTCTATCGCGACCGCGTCGGCTCGCTGTTCGTCAAGACCGGGTCGGCCGGAGCGACCGCGACCGCAATGGCGCACGTGTTCCAGCGGGCGCGCGAGATGTGGTCGATGCCGCCAGATCATGGCGCGGCGGCGGTGCACATCATCCTCGACGATCCGCAGCTTCGCGCCGATTGGCTGGTCGAGCTGAACGGGATGCGCGACCGCATCAATTCCGTGCGTCGGCGGATCGCGGCAGGCGACCCGCGGCTGGCGTACATCGGCAATCAACTCGGCATGTTCTCAATGCTGCCGTTGAGCAAGGAACAGGTGGTCGCGCTGCGCGAGGATCATGCGATCTACATGGCCGACAGCGGGCGTTTCAATGTGGTCGGCATGGCGGACCATTCGATCGATCGCTTTGTTGCGGCCGTCGTAGAGTCGTTTGATGGCTGAGCGCGACGCCGGTCGCGTCACCACCGACGTCGATTGGCGCGAGGTCGCGCGGCTTGTCCTCACGAGCCGCGAGATGGACCGGCTCGAGGAACAGGAGCTCGTTCCGCAAAAGAAGATTTTCTACCAATTCTCGGCGCGCGGCCATGACCTGGCGCAGGTGCTGCTGGGGATGCAGCTCAAGGAAGGTGACGCCGCCTGCGGTTATTATCGCTCGCGGCCGCTGCTGCTCGCGCTGGGCGTGCCGCTGGCCGACGCATTAGGCTCGGGCATGGGGCTGGCGGGCGGCTATTCCGACGGGCGCGATATCGGCGCGGTGTTCAATTTTCCTAACCCGGGCGGCGCCCACGCGTTGCCGATGTGCGGCGGGGTCGGCGCGCAATATACGCCGGCGGCGGGATGGGCGCAGGCGATTGCCTACAAGGCCGAAGTGCTGGGCGAGGGGCCGGAAGACGCGATCGCATTGGTGCTCGGCGGCGACGCGAGCTGCGCCACCGGCGGATTTTGGTCGGCGCTAACAATTGCAACAACGCAAGTATTACCATTGCTCATTTACATCGAGGACAATGGCTATGGCATCTCGGTGCCGTCGGAATACCAGACGCCGGGCAAGGATATCGCCGCCAATCTCGCGAGCTTTGCCGGGCTAACGATTTTCAACGGCGACGGCACCGAACCTGAGGAAGCGGCGCGGCTAGTTCGCGAGGCGGTCGCACACGTTCGAACCAAGCGCACGCCGGCGTTGCTGCGCCTGACGATGCCGCGCCTGGAAGGCCACAGCTTCCAGGACACGCAGGGCTATAAGAGCGAGGCGGAGATCAAGGCGGAGTGGGCGCGCGATCCGTTGCCCAAACTGAAGGCCTTTGCTGCCAAGCTCGATTGGCCGGGTCTGGAGGCGGACGCGGCGGCGACGGTGGCGGCGGCGCTGGCCGAGGCGGAATCGCGCGGCGTATCTAGCCCGGAGCGGGTGACCGACAACGTGTTCTTCGAGGATGAACTGCAGCAGGTTGGCGGGCAGGCCAATCATGGCTTTGTGCCGCCCCGATCGACCGACGAGCCGCACCCCGATGGCCAGCGCATCAACATGGTCACGGCGATCCGCCGGACGCTCGACCAGGAGCTGGCAAGCAATCCGCGGGTGCTGGTGTTCGGCGAGGATGTCGGGCCCAAGGGCGGGGTCCATGCGGTGACGCTAGGCCTGCAGGAGAAGTTCGGGCGGGCGCGGGTGTTCGACACCTCGCTGAACGAGGAGGGAATTGTCGGCCGCGCGGTCGGCATGGCGCTCGCCGGGCTGATGCCGGTGCCGGAGATCCAGTTCCGCAAATATGCCGAGCCGGCGACCGAGCAGATCAACGATTGCGGGACCATGCGCTGGCGCACGCACAACCGTTTCGCGGCGCCGATGGTGCTGCGCGTGCCCGGCGGCTTCTTCAAATGCGGCGACCCGTGGCTCAGCCAGACCAACGAGGTGCAGTTCGTCCACAACCCCGGCTGGCGGGTCGCGGTGCCGTCGAATGCCGAGGACGCGGTCGGGCTGCTGCGCGGCGCCTTGCGCGGCAACGACCCAGTGCTGTTCTTCGAGCATCGCGCGATGCTCGATGATGCCTGGGCGCGCCGGCCGTGGCCGGGCGACGATTATGTGCTTGCCTTCGGGCGGGCGAAAAAGACCCGCGAGGGCGATGCGATCACCATCGTCACCTGGGGCGCGATGGTTCCGCGTTGCGAGGCGGCGGCGGAAGGCGTATTGGCCGATGTCATCGACCTTCGCACGCTGATGCCGTGGGA
>JBKJYX010000047.1:0-3885 GCA_046715575.1 Sphingomicrobium sp.
CGAACTTGTTGGCGCGCTGGTCGACGTCGACCCCGAATTCGTCGGCGAAACGGTCGCGAACCCGTGAGTTGATGCCGTCGGAAGCGATGACCAGATCGTATTCGGCCCACTTGGGATCGTCGGGGTCGCACTCGCTCTCAAAGCTCAGCCGCGCGCCCAATTCGGCGGCGCGATCCTGCAGGATTTCGAGCAGCCGCTGGCGGCCGATGCCGATGAAGCCGTGGCCCGACGAGCGGATGCACTCACCGCGAATGTGGACGTCGATGTCGTCCCAATGGGCGAATTCGTCGGCGATGATTTTCGCGGATGCCGGGTCGTTGGCCATCAAATTCTCGACCGTCTGGTCGGAGAAGACGACGCCCCAGCCGAAGGTCACGCCGCGCGGGTTGCGCTCGAACACATGGATCTCGTGGCCTGCATCGCGCAGCTTCATCGAGATGGCGAAGTAGAGGCCGGCCGGGCCAGCGCCGATGCACGCGATCTTCATGGCTGAGCCTCCACACCGTGGATGAAGGTCTCGACGATGGCGTTGAACCGGTCCGGCATTTCGATGTTTGTCAAATGCCCCGCACCCGCGATGATCTGCAGCCGCGCGCCCGGGATCGCAGCGGCAAGCTCCTCGGAAAGTCTAGGCGGGGTCACCTTGTCCTGATCTCCAACCAACACCAGCGTTGGCACGGCGATCGTCGCCACGCGGTCGCGCTGATCGGCCAGCCAGACCGCCTCGGTGCCGATGCGGAATGCGTCGGGATCGATCCGCGCCATGGTCCGGCAGACGTCATCGCGTAAATTTTTCGATGCTCCGGCCGCCAGCAATACGGGCGTGCGCTGCTCGGCCAGCTGCTTCATCGTCAAGGCCCGGCTGGCATTGGTCGCGCGCTCATGGATCGCCGGCCCGTCGGGATGCACGGCGAAGCTGTCGGCGAGGATCAGCGACACGCACGTCTCGGGTGCCGCGGCATTCATCGCGATCGCGATCACGCCTCCCAGTGACAGGCCGCAGACATGCGCCCGTTCGACGCCCAGCATATCCATCGCCCCCAGGATCGCGGCGGCGAAATCGTCCCGCGTCGTGCCCGTATCCGCCGGGTCGCTGTCGCCATAGCCCGGATAATCGAACGCGACCGCCCGACGCTTTGCGCCAAAATGCGCGAGCTGCGGCGCCCACACCGACTTGTCCGACCCGACGCCGTGCAGGAACAGGATCGGAACCGCGTCGCCGGCCCCGGCCTCGTCGACGCCGATCGCGGCACGGCCTCTCGTGATTACCCTCCCCATGCCGCCATGATGGCGTTGGCGGGCGGCTTTGCAAGCGCTACGCAGGGCCGATGACGCGCATGACGGTCAATGGCGAGCCGATCCACTATCGGCTGGACCCGCAGACTCCTTTGCTGTGGGCGCTGCGCGACGCGTCGAACCTGACCGGCACCAAGCACGGCTGCGACAGCGGCGACTGCGGCGCCTGCACGGTGATGGTCGATGGCCGCGCGGTCCGGAGCTGCGGCGTCAGCATCGCATCGCTCGAAGGGTCGCAGGTCGTGACCATCGAGGGCCTGTCCGCCAATCGCCTGCATCCGGTGCAGCAGGCATGGGCGGCCGAGCAGGTCAGCCAATGCGGCTATTGCGAGCCCGGTTTCATCATGGCCATCGCCGCGCTGCTCCAGGCCAGTCCGAGCCCGAGCGCCGAGGCGATCGACGCGCTGCCCAACATCTGCCGCTGCGGTGCTTATCCGCGCATTCGCAAGGCGATTGCGCGGGCGGCGCTGGCCGCTGCCGGACCCCAGTCCATCGGCCCGCCGAAAGACGCCAGGCGCCCACCGGTCGCGCCAGGTCGGAACGGTTAAGCAACGGCTCATCTACCGAGGCGCATTTTCCAGGCGTGTATCAACCCGATGTGTAGGGAATGTGTCATGCGTAACAGTGTGCTTTTCTTGGCTCTTGCAAGCGCCGCAATGCCCGCCTTTGCCGCCGACATCGATGGCGATCGCGAGGCCCGCCGCGAAGCGCGCGCTGAGGCGCGCGCCGAGCGCCAGGCCGAGCGGGCGCCGGAGACCCAAAAATCGGAACCCCAGGCGCAAGTTCGCTCGCTCGAACCGAAGCATGACGATCGCCCCGCTGTCCGCCAGCAGCAGACCGAGGTGGTTCCTGAGCGGGTGCTGGAGCACCGGTACCTTCGGGGCTCGGGAGACAATTCGGGCCGCCCGGCGCTCGAGCAGCGGATGGTTCGATCGGAACAGAGCCTTGGTGCCGAGCCAACACAGAACACGAAGGGGGGGCAGCGGAACTCGATCGACAGCGTGCGCGAATGGCGCGGGCGTGAGCGTCGCGTCGGCAATAGCCCGGCGGAGATCGAGCAGCACAACGGCACCCTTGGCGGCGGGTCGTTTCGCGAGCTGAGGCGCGAGCCGCGTGGACGCGATGCGATCGGCAACCGCCGCGGGCCGGTCGTCGGCAGCATTCCGCGCGAGGGCGCGCAGCCGCCGCTCCCGACCAGCACCCGGCAATCGAGAACCAACCGCTTGTCGAACGTGACGGCGCAGCATTGGCGCAGCCACTGGCGGTCGGATCGCCGCTACGACTGGCGCAACCATCGCCGGCGTCACAGCTCGCTATTCCACTTCGGCTTCTATTACGATCCGTTCGGCTGGAATTACCGGCGCTATTCGATCGGTTCGCGGCTGTGGCCGAGCTATTACCGCAGCAGCTACTGGCTCAACGACCCGTGGCAATACCGTCTGCCCTATGCCCCTCCGGGCTACCGCTGGATCCGCTATCATGACGACGCGCTGCTGGTCGACACGTGGGACGGCCAAGTGGTCGACGTGATCTACAACTTCTTCTGGTAGACAGGCGCTTCTGGTAGACAGGCGCTTCTGGTAGACAGGCAGGGCCGGTTCATCGAAGGGGCGTTGCGCATTGCCGCGGCGCCCCTTCTGCATTAGTGCACTAATACACTCGCTCTTTCGAAGGTCATTGGAATGTCGAATCTCGCTCGCCGACTCGCTTTATCCGCCTCCCTGATCGCGCTCGGCGCCTGCGCCACCGTGCCGCCGCCCGCGTCGGTTGCCGTGCCTGCGGTAGTAGAGGCCCCGCCGCCGGCCCCGCCGGCAGTGCAAAAGAGCGCGCATGACCGGTTGTTCGACCTGTTCAAGGCGAGTGATGAGGCGAGTCTCAAGCGCAATCCGCTCAGCGCCTTGTTCCGCGGCGACCTACGTTACGCCGACCGGCTCGGCGATAATATCACCGACGAATATTACGCCGCCGAGCGCGCCGCGGGCGAAGCTGAGCTGGCGGCGCTTCACGCCATTCCCCGGGCTGAGCTCAACGCCACCGACCAGGTCGCCTACGACGTCTTCGATTTTTCGACCAAGGATACGTTGCGCGGGCTCCAGCCGGACATGCTGGCGCTGACCGCGGTGCGGCCGATGAACCATTTTTTCGGCGTCCAGACTTTCTATCCGACGTTCGCCAGCGGCAAGGGTGGGGCGCCGTTCAAGACGCTCGCCGACTATGAGAATAATCTGAAGCGCCACCGCGATTTCGTCATCTACATCGACCGCGCGATCGGCCGCTTCCGCCAGGGCGAGCAAAACGGCGCGGTCGAGACCAAGATGACAGTCCGCAACATGATCGAGCAGCTCGATACGCAATTGAAGCAGAAGCCCGATGACTCGCCCTACTTCGGCCCGGTCAAGGAGTTTCCGGCGGGGATCAGCGCCGTCGACCGCGCCCGCCTGACGCAGGAGTATCGGGCGGCGATCAGCGATCAGATCTTTCCGGCGCTGACCCGGCTGCGCGATTTCCTCAAGGCCGAATATCTTGGGCACGCGCGCGAAGGCGTCGGCCTGATGTACATGCGGGGCGGGGACAAGCTCTACCAATATC
>JBKJYX010000048.1:0-4418 GCA_046715575.1 Sphingomicrobium sp.
TTTTTCGAGCACGCCCTTGGTGCCATCCCACTGCCCCCGCTGACGCGCGCCGGCGAGCCGCCAGTCCTGGAAGCCGTAGATGTTGGTGAAGATGCGATCCTGATCGGCGAGCATTCGAGACCTTCATAGGGTGGGGAGTGCCGAGGCAGTCATAGCGTGAGTTGGGGTACGGCGACAACCTTGCGCCTCGCCGATCCGCCGCGGCTGACCTGCGGCTCTGGCTCAACGGTTTGTCTTCGTCCAGGCCAGATACGCCGCTGCGCCAAAGCAAACTGCCCAGAGACCACTCGTCTCCCAGCTTTGGTTCAGGATGAAGCGCTGCAACACCAAAACGAAGGTGCCGCCGCAGCCGCGTGCTTTGCGATGTAGAGCGCGCGCGGCTGGGTGCTCACGACGCCATATCCTTCAGCACCGTCCGGCCGCCGGCGGGCTCGGACGAGTGCCGGCCGGTTTGCGAACCGGGTTTTGGCGGCGTGCCGGCTGCAAAGCCATCCAAGACCGTCTCCATCAATTCAGGCGTCAGGTCCTCGTAGGTATCCTTGCCGATCTGCACCATGGGGGCATTGGCGCACGATCCCAGGCACTCGACCTCTTCCCAGGAAAAGTCACCGTCGGCGGAGAGGTGATGGGCCTGCGGGTGGATGCGGTGCTCGCAGACGGCCCGGATGGCCTCGGCGCCGCGCAGCATGCACGGGGTCGTCCCGCAGACCTGCACATGCGCCTTGCGGCCGATGGGGGCCAATTGAAACATCGTGTAGAAGGTCGCGATCTCGTAGCACCGGATGTAGGCCATCCCCAGCATGTCAGCGACGGCGCGGATGGCAGGTTCGGGAAGCCAACCATGATGCTGCTCCTGCGCCCGCCACAGCACAGGGATGACGGCCGACATCTGCTTGCCCGGCGGGTATTTTGCCATCGTAGCCTTAGCCCATGCGAGGTTGTCGGGCGTAAAGGCGAAGGTGGCAGGCTGGTCGGGATGGAGACGTCGAGGAGCCATGGTAACTCCAGCATAGGGGGATGACGTCAGTAGAGCCGCTGGCGTCTACTGGCAAGCGTTGGATTGCGAGGGCCGCAACAACGACAGTGACGAAACGAAAAAGAGCGCGCCCGACGTGGCACGCTCTCCTCCAAGCTACAGATGAGCAGCCTCAGATCTCGCTGTCGTCACTCCCGCCCCAACCTTGATCGTTGTCGTCGGCGTCCTGGAATTGATCCGCCTCTTCCTGATCCTGAAGCGCATCCTGCTGCTCGTTCGCCGCGAGTTCCTGATCCTGCTGAGCGTCCTGCTGCTCGTTGGCCAGACGTTCGCGGTCGGAGCCGGAGTTGACCTCGTAGGGAGATGGCGCGGTCGAGGATGGAGACGTCTCGCCCGAGCGGGCCTGGGCCCCGCCACCCATCATGTCGCGGATGGCACCGGCCGCCAACATACCGCCAGCGACACCGGCAGCAGTGGTCGCCGCTTGCCGCATGAACCCGCCGCCCGCGCTGTGTTGGGGAGGTGGCGGCTGACCGTAGCCGCCTTGCTGGCCATAACCACCCTGCTGGCCGTAGCCCCCCTGGGGTGATGGTGCGTAGCCGCCCCCCTGACGTCCCTGAGTCTCGCGTCCCTGAGCCTCGCGGGGGCTGGGCGAGCCCCAGGGCGATCCGCGTCCGCCATCGCGGATGCCGCGCGAACCCGTCGAGGGGACGCTCGAGTCGGGCTTCGAGCCGCCGAACAGGCCGCCGAGAAAGCCCCCGCCCGAGGACTTCTGCTGCACCTGGGACAATTGTTCCTGCAAATCCCTGATTTGGGCTTCCTGATCCTCGATCCGCTGGCCGGCTTGCTGCAGCGTATCCTCTTGAACCAGGACGGATTGAACAAGTTTATAAGCGCTATCGGGAATCCCGCGCACGCCGCGATTGATCAGCGCTTCGGCGTCTCGATCCTTGTCGAGGGTGTCGACCGAGCGCAATCGCTCAAAAAGGCTGTTGATCAGATCCCGTTCTTCTGGCGTCATTTGGTCGCTCCTAAGTGCGATGAAGGCGCGCACGTAATGTGGGTGCGAGAAAGGTCTGTGCAATAGCGCATTTGCGTTTAAGCGGCAGCATAGTTCGAGAACATCCTTAGAACAACGCACCTCGGGCCGCAACTGGCCACACGGTTTCCACACGGGCTGCCGCGGTGTGAAGGCCCCTGATCCCCACATACCAATCGTGCAGATTGACGGTGGGATCGCAATGCCCTGGGATGAGAAGTTTCTTGTCTCCGAGCTGGGGCCGGGCGTTGCTTTGCTGCAGGTTCAGCGTGCCATGCTCGTCGGAGGGACGCTGGTACACCGCACCGTCAAAGCCCACCGGCTCCGGCATCCCGGTGTCGAAAGCCAAGGCTTTGAGCCCGGCATCCAGCACGGCGCGGTCGCTCGACGGCAGGCTCATGACGCTGGCCGAGACGAACAATGCGTGCCGGAAGGTATCCACCGCCTGTCCGTCGGGCCCCAGATTGCGTGCGTAGTCGGCATCCATGAAGATGTAGGACCCAGGCTGCAGCTCATTATAGACGCCGCTTTGCGCTTCGAGCTCGAACGTCCCCGTGCCCGCACCCCCCACGACCTCGCAGTCGAGGCCGGCCTTGGCCAACAGTCTTACGGTGTGGCCTACCATGTCGATCGCGGCGCCGATGGCGGTCTGCCGCTCGGCCGGTGTGCGAAGATGCTGTGCGCGACCCTGGTAGGCTTGCAGGCCCGCAAATGTCAGGTGTTTCTCACGTGCGACGCGCGCGGCAAGGCGCACCGCCGGCTCGCCGGGTGACACGCCACATCGGCCAGAGCCAACGTCGATCTCGACCAGCGTGCGCAGGGTGACGCCCGCGCGGCTGGCGGCATCGGCGAGTGCTTCGACGGCCAGCTCGTTGTCGACGGCCACCATGACGCGGGCCTGCCGCGCCAGAGCGGTGAGCCGGCCAAGCTTGCGCGCACCGACGACTTCATTGGACACCAGCACGTCGGGAATGCCGCCGGCGATCATGACTTCCGCCTCAGAGACCTTCTGGCAGCACAGGCCCACCGCGCCCGCGGCGACCTGGCGCTTGCCGATATCCGGGCACTTGTGCGTCTTGGCATGCGCGCGCACGCGCACGCGGCCCCGCACCGCGTCCGCGAGCCGCTTCAGGTTGGCCTCGAACGCATCCAGGTCGAGGATCAGCGCCGGCGTGTCGACCTCCTCCAGGCGCATGCCGACGGTTGCCGGCGCTCTAGTCGTCATGTTGTTGATTTTTTCATATTGAAGGAAAGGAACAACAATCCGGCGATCACGATCGCGACCAGTGGCAGCGCGGCGAAGTTGACCTTTTCCCAGCCGGCGTTGGTGACGATCATCCCGGAGGAGAACGACGACACGGCCATCATGGCGAAGATCGCGGTTTCGTTCGCGCCCTGCGCCTTGGCCCGCTCTTCGGGCCGGTAGGTTTCGGTGAGCAGCGTGGTGGCGCCGATGTAGAGGAAGTTCCAGCCGACGCCCAGCAGGACCAGCGCCCACCAGAAATTCGCCACCGCCACGCCGGCGAGCGCAATGCCGATGCACACCAGGTTCAGCGCCGCACCGGCGAGCATCACGGGGATCGTTCCCAGCCGCTTGATCAGGCCTCCCGTGACGAAGGAGGGCGCGAACATCGCCACCACGTGGGACGAGATGACGAAGGCCGCATCGCCAAAGGGATGGCCGCAGACCCCCATCGCGATCGGCGTCGAGGTCATGAGGAAATTCATCACGCCGTAGCTGATCGCCCCCGACATGACCGCGACGACGTACTTGGGCTGCGCCGCGATCACCGACAGCGGCCGGCCGCTCGCCGCCTGCTCCGCCGCAGTCGGGTCCGGGATCCGGATCCGGCTCAGGATCGCCATGGTGATGAGCGCGAATACGATCAGCGCGAGGTAGGCCCCGGCGAATTTCGGCCCGACCAGGTCGACCGTGAAGCGGCTGAGCGTCGGTCCGAGCACGCCGCCGACCAGGCCGCCCGCCAGAACCAGCGACACCGCGGTGGCGCGGAACTCCAGCGGCGCGACCTCGGCCGCGACAAAGCGGTAGTACTGGCCGAAGGCGTTGTAGGTGCCCCAGACCAGCGTGCCGAAGCACAGCAGCCAGAAGCTCGCCTGCCAGATGGCGCTCGCGCAGATCGCCGCGCCGATGATGCCGACCGAGGCGCCGCGCATAAGGCCTTTGCGCCGCCCCACTCTCTTCATGTAAAGCGACGCGGGCATCGTGGCGATGGCGCTGCCGATCACCCAGCAGGTCACCGGCAGCGTGGCGAGGAAGGCGTGCGGCGCGAGCGCCAGCCCGGCGAGGCCGTTGATGGCAATCAGGGTCGCATTGTTGGTAAACAGCATCGCCTGGCTGGCGGCGAGCAGCCCCACGTTGTAACCGGCGTTGCCGACAGTACT
>JBKJYX010000049.1:0-3017 GCA_046715575.1 Sphingomicrobium sp.
GTTCGGTCGGGCGCTTGGCGCTGGCGCGGGCGCTCGGCGGTGGCCTGGCCGAAGGGTCAGAGGTCAAGACCAGCAATGGCGAGGCGGCGCGCCTCGGCGCCTTGTTCCGAATGCAGGGCGACAAGACCCAGAAGGTCGCCGAAGCCCGCAATGGCGATCTCGTCGCGGTCGCCAAGATCGACAGCGTCAAGGCCGGGGAATGGCTCGGTTCGAACACGTTGCCGCCACCGATCGACAGCGAATTCCCGTCGCGCAATTTCGCGCTGGCGATCGAGCCCGCCGACCGCAAGGACGACGTCCGGCTGTCCGGTGCGCTGCAGCGGCTGATCGAGGAGGATTGTTCGTTGCTCCTCGAGCATGACGAAGCCAGCCACGAAATGCGGTTGAAAGGCGTCAACGACGAGCATTTGAACACCGTGCTGGCCCGATTGAAGCGGCGCTATGGAGTCGAGGTGAAGTCGCACCCGCCGACCATCGGTTATCGCGAATCCATCCGCCGTTCGGTCACCCAGAAGGGCCGCCACAAGAAGCAGTCGGGAGGCCACGGTCAGTTCGGCGACGTGGTGATCGAGATCAAGCCGCTGCCGCGCGGCGGCGGCTTCCAGTTCCACGACAAGATCAGCGGCGGGGCGGTGCCGCGGCAGTGGATCCCGGCGGTCGAGCACGGCGTCAAGGAAGCGATGCACAAGGGCCCATTGGGCTTTCCCGTGGTCGATGTCGCGGTGACCCTAATCGACGGCAGCTACCACAGCGTCGACAGCTCGGAGCTGGCGTTCCGCATGGCCGGGCGAATCGCGATGAGCGAGGCGCTGGCCGCCGCCAGCCCGCACTTGCTGGAGCCGGTGCAACGCCTGACGGTCGTGTGCCCATCCAGCGCCACCAGCCGCATCACCTCGGCGGTCGCCAGCCGCCGCGGCCAAATGCTCGGCATGGTGCCGCGCGATGGCTGGACCGGATGGGACCGGGTCGATGCGCTGATCCCCGAAGCCGAGCTGGGCGGACTGGAGGCCGAGCTAAGGTCGCAGAGCCACGGCCTCGCCACCTATGAGGCGGACTTCGACCATCTCGCCGAATTGAACGGGACGCTGGCCGACAAGATCGTCCAGCAGCGGATGCCCGAGCCGGCCTGAGCGGCTGAACAAATTCCCAGGCGACATGAAACGCCGGCTCTCTTAGACGGAGCCGCATCATGAAGCATTGGTTCAAGGACGCGCATTTCCGATCGCTGTTTAAGAACAGCAGCTACCTCGCCATGTCCAAAGCCGTCGCCGCCGTGGCCGGCATCGCGACGCTCGCCTTCGCTGGGCGCGGCCTCGGCGTCGAACTGCTCGGAATGCTCATCCTGATCGTCAGTTATGCGAAAGCAGCGAGCGGGATCAGCAAGTTCCAGTCCTGGCAGCTGATCGTGCGCTTCGGCGGAACGGTGCTGGCCCATGGCGAACATGAGGAGTTCAAGGCGTCGACGGGCTTCGCCGTTGCCCTCGACGTGGTCAGCGGAATCGGCGGGATGATACTCGCCGTCATGCTGCTGCCGTTTGTCGGCGGCTGGTTCGGAATCACCAAAGAATATTTGTGGCTGGCGATACTGTACTGCACGCTGTTGCCGACCATGGGCGCGGCAACGCCCGTCGGCGTCCTGCGCGCGCTCGACCGCTTCGACCTCCTCGGCTGGCAAGGAACCACCTACCCCATCGCGCGAGCGATCTTGGCCAGCATCGCCTGGGCCACGTCGGCGCCTTTAGAGGCTTATTTGGCGATCTGGTTCGTTACCGACCTCGGCGGCGACATCTATCTGTGGTTTCTCGCCTTGCGGGAGTTGCGCAGGCGAGGGCTGATGACGGGGATCAAGCCGACCCTTCGGCCCACCACCCTTCCGGGTGCGTGGCGTTTCGCTATCCAAGTCAACCTCACGTCGAGCCTTTCAGCAATATGGGGCCCGATCGCCCGGCTAGTGGTTGGCGGATTGCTCGGGCCAGCCGCCGCCGCTTTGTTCCGCGTCGCCTCCAGCCTTGCCGACAGCGCGCAAAAACCCGCCGACTTCCTCGCCAAGGCATTCTACCCCGAGGTTGTCCGGATGGACCTCGCGACCAAGCACCCGTGGCGGCTCATGCTTCGGAGTGCAGCGATTGCCGGAATTGTCGCTCTCGCCCTTGTGCTTCTGCTGCTGGTCGGCGGACGGCCGCTCATCCAGCTCCTGTTCGGCAAGGAATTCCTCGGGACCTATCCAATCCTGATGGTGCTGGTCATCGCGTCCGTGATCGGCATCTTCAGCTTCCCGTTGCCTTCGATGCTCTACGCGCTCGACCGGCCCGACGCCCCGCTCAAGGCGCGGCTCGCGGGCTCCATTGTCTATTTCGGCCTGATCGCGCCTTTGTGCCTTCGCTTTGGCGTGATGGGCGCCGCAGCCGCCTTCGTCATGGGCTACGCCGCAATGGCCGTAGTGATGATTCTCGCGGTATGGCGCGAGTATCGACGGATCAGGGGCGCACGCTAAGCGATCGTCCGGAGCTATTGTGGATGGCACGGGTGATGCTAACCCTGCACGGATGCTTATCGACCTTGCCGAAGGCACGCGCGAACAGCTCAAGGCGGATGTCGCAATCATTGGCGCTGGCGCGGCGGGCATCACCGTCGCGCGGCGGTTGCTCGCCGAAGGCAAGACGGTCATCCTGCTCGAAAGCGGCGGCATTGACCACGAGGCGGGAAGCTCGGATCTGAATGCCGGGCAAAGTGTTGGCCAGGCCTATTACGACCTCGACAAGGCGAGGTTGCGCTTCTTCGGCGGGACGACCGCGATTTGGGGCGGCCGCTGCGCCGAGCTCGATCCGATCGACTTCGAGCATCGGCCCTGGGTCGAACACTCGGGCTGGCCGTTCGGGATCGACAAGTTGCGGCCCTACTATGATTCCGCCCGCCAGGCGCTCGACCTGCCGCTGTCGAACCCGACGATGGCCGACGATTCCGGCCTGTTCGCGCTTTCGTCCGAAGAGCTGGCGGTCCATTACTGGCTGTTCGAC
>JBKJYX010000050.1:0-4453 GCA_046715575.1 Sphingomicrobium sp.
GTCGGCGGTCGACAGCCAGCCGTTGTGGAATTCGTAGCCGCGTTGCGCCGGCGTATTGCTGACGTCGAGGAAGCTGACCTGCTTGGTCTGCTTGTCGGCGATCGTCGTCCGCTCGGGTAGCGGGTAAAGGTAGAAATCGCCCAATCGTTCGCGCGGCGCGGTCTCGGTGCCGGGGCGATACATGCCACCGGGGGGCGGCGGCGGCGGGGACGGATAGCCGCGGTTGTATCGATCGTAGCCGCCGCCGGCATTGCCGACCGCGCCCGCGACCAGCAAAGTCGAGGCGTTGACGTACGGCGTGCCGCTGTTGTTGGTGAGCGTGATCCAGCCCTGGACGTCCATGCGGCCGTTGGCTTCGTCGAACAGAGCGACATAGTCGGCGGCCCAGCCGAGGCCGGGGGTCAGATAGGTCAGGGTGACCGGGCGCCGGCCGCCGCCGTCGGCGTCGAGCGTGACCGACAGCGTTGGGCGCGGGCGCAATGTTTCGGGGACACGATCAAAGATCACGCGAGCGGGCAAATTGTCGTCGCGAAGCACCTCGATGCGGTCGCCGATCTGCATCACGACGCCGCCGTTGGTCGCCAGGATCAGCGCGCGCTCGCGGGTTTCGGCTCCGGTTGCCGGATTGATCCGGACCAGGGTCACCGTCTGGCCGACCGCTTTCTGCATCAGCGCCGCCGGGGACAAAAGATCGAAGTCGAAATTCTGCTCGACGATGCCGATGCCGCGGCCATTGAGGGTGACGGTCGCCGGCTCGATCTGTGCCGAGACGTCGCGGAATTCCTGGCGGCTGCGGCCGGCCGGAAGGTCAAGCTGCCGCTTGTCCTCGATGAGCGCGCGATTGTTGTTGTAGATCGTCACCGCGACGTCGCCTTGCGCCGTTTGGGACGGCGCCGGGATCATCGGTTGAGCCACAAGCGGCGCAGCCACAACGACGGCCGAGCACAACAGAATTAGCGAACGCATACACACCCTCCCCGGACACTCGATGCCCGGGGAAGTGCCCATTATTAGATGAACGTCAACTGGCTGATAACGCAGCCGCTGCGACGATTATGCAGCCGGTGCGGTTTCTCCGTCACCGCCGGTCGAGCGAGGCTTGCGGGTGCGGCGCTTGGGGGCCGGAGCCTCCACGTCCGAGTCCGCTTGCTCGACGGTCTCAACGCGGCCGATCGCCGGCGGCAACGCGTCGAAGGCGATGCTTTCGGGATTGCCTGCGAATGGCGCATTGCCGCCGCGGTCGGCGACATCTTCGCCGTTGCGGTCGTCGCGGGCGTAGCGTGGGCGGCGCTGGGTTCGCTCAGCCGGTTCTGGCCGCTCGGGACGCTCATTGCGTTCCGGGAGCTCGTTACGTTCCGGGCGTTCGTTACGCTCTGGGCGGTCATTACGCTCGAACCGCTCGCGAGATTCACGGGGCTCCGGGCGGTCGCGTTCGAAGCGATCGTTGCGTTGGGGGCGATCATCGTCGCCGCCGTCATCAGCCAGGCCCTGCTCGTCGCCAGCCTCCATCTGCTCGTCGTCGCCTTCGTCATCGTCGCTGTCGCCACGCTGACGGCGCTGCTCTTCGAAGCGGGCGCGGCTTTCGCCGAGGATGCGGTAATAATGGTCCGCGAACTGCAGATAATATTCGGTCTGGACGCGGTCGCCGCCGAGCTGCGCGTCGCGGGCCATGCTCTTGTATTTTTCCAAAAGCTGCGCGGCATTGCCACGCTGGCGATTGTCCTGGCGGTTGCCGTCCGGCCTGCCACCCATATTCTGGGGCCGTTGGCCCCCGCGGCCGCGACGGCGGCCACCCTGTTGTCGATTATTGATCAAATGCTACTTCCCTCAAAGTAGAAGCTAACCCCTTCGCCTCGGGCGGGCAGGGCGGCGGTCCCTTCTCCTAAGGCAGGATGGGGCGCGGCTCTGACCCTTTCGTTCCGGTCTGCGCCAAATGCGCCAAGCGAACGGCCGAAATGCGTCGGGGGTGGGTGGGATGCGCTCAGCTTGGTAGGTGAAGCGGGCCCGACCCTGCCTAACGATGTAGTGCGGCAATGGCGCTATGCCAAGCGATTTCGTTGAAACGCATGTTATCTAACACATGTTAGCAAGCGGTTAGCAAGAGCGCGCGTGGGCGACCGGCGAGGTCGCGGGCGAGGCTGGCGGACAGTCCCCCGGCAGCGAGCAAGGCGGCGGCGCTGCCGGCCTGGTCGTAACCGATCTCGACCGCCGCGAGGCCGCCGGGAGCGAGCAGGGGCGGCAATTGCGGGCCCAGCCTGCGCAACGCGTCGAGGCCATCGTCGCCGGCGAACAGGGCCTCGTGCGGCTCGCGCTCGGCGACGCCCGGGCCGAGCGGCGCGGACGTCGCGACGTACGGTGGGTTGCACAGGATCAGGTCGAACCGCTGGGTGATGCCGTCGGCCCAGTCGCCGAGGCGAAATTCGGCGCGGGTCGCCATGCCGAGGCGCTCCGCGTTGCACCGCGCGATCGCCAGCGCCGCTTCAGAATTGTCGATGCCGATGCCGCTGGCCTGACGCCACTGATCGAGCGCGGCGAGCAGCAGCGCGCCCGAGCCGGTGCCGAGGTCGAGGATCCGCGCCAGGCCCGCCAAGCCGCGGAAATGCGCGACTGCCGCGTCCATCAGCGTCTCGCTGTCGGGGCGCGGGATCAGCACGTCGGGGGTAACGTTAAGCTCGATGGTCCAGAACGCGCGCGTGCCGGTGATGTAGGCGATCGGCTCGCCGGCCAGGCGCCGCGCCAGCAACGCTTCGAACTCAGCCGGGATCTCGGCGGGGGGCTTCAGCAGCAGCTGCTCGCGGGCGATATGCAGCGCGTGCGCGAGCAACAATTCTGCATCGAGCAGCGGCGTGTCGGAAACTTGCGCGAGCTGCCGCGCCGCGTCCGCGAGAGGCTTCACGCCTCGTCGAGACCGGCGAGGCGCTCGGCTTCGTCCTCGGAGACCAGCGCCTCGATCAGCTCGGCGAGGCCGGGGCCTTCGAGGATCGCGTCGAGCTTGTGCAGCGTCAAATTGATGCGGTGGTCGGTGACGCGGCCTTGCGGGAAATTATAGGTGCGGATGCGCTCCGATCGGTCGCCCGAGCCGACCATCGACTTGCGCGCGCCGGCGCGTTCGTCGGCGAGGCGGTTACGCTCCAATTCGTAGAGCCGTGTCCTAAGGACCTTCAATGCTTTCGCCTTATTCTTGTGCTGCGATTTCTCGTCCTGCTGGATGACCACCAGGCCGGTCGGCAAGTGGGTGATGCGGACCGCGCTGTCGGTGGTGTTGACCGATTGCCCGCCCGGGCCGGACGAGCGATAGACGTCGATGCGCAAGTCGTTGTCGTTGATCTGGACGTCGACGTCCTCGGCCTCCGGGAGCACCGCAACGGTTGCGGCGGACGTGTGGATGCGGCCGCCGCTTTCGGTCGCCGGCACGCGCTGGACGCGGTGGACGCCGCTCTCGAATTTCAATTTGGCGAACACGCCCGAGCCGGCGATCGAGGCGATCGCTTCCTTGTAGCCGCCGACGTCCGACGGGCTGGCGGAAATCAATTCGAAGCGCCAGCCAGCCTCTTCGGCAAACCGCTGATACATCCGCAGCAGGTCGCCGGCGAACAGCGCCGCTTCGTCGCCGCCAGTGCCGGCACGAACTTCGAGCATCGCGGCGCGGTCGTCGGCGGCGTCGCGCGGCAGCAGGTGAACCGCCAGCGCCCGCTCCGCCTCGGGCAGGCGGATGCGGATATCGGCGGCTTCATGCTCGGCCATTTCGCGCAGTTCGTCCTCGGCGCTGGTGTCGGCAGCGAGTTTGGTCAGCACGTCCAGTTCGGCGCGCAGCCGGCGGACTTCGCGGGCCGCCATCGCCACCGGCTCCAGCGCCGAATATTCCTTGGACAGGCGGACGAACTCGTCGCGCCCGAGATCCTCCCCCGCCATCGCCGCGGCAAGCTCATGCTTGCGCGATTCGATCGAGGCGATCCGTTCGGGCGAGATGCTCATGCTTTGAGCGCCCCGGCCAGTTCGTCGAGCGGCACCGAACGCTGTTCGCCGCTGCCAAGATGCTTAAGCTGCACCTCGCCACGCGCGAGCTCGTCTTCACCGATGATCAGCGCGTGAACCGCGCCCGATGCGCTTGCCCGGCTCATGCGTTTCTTCATGTTGCCGCGGAAGCTCATGTCGGCGGCGATCCCGGCGCGACGGAGCTCGGCAAGGATGCGCAGCGCTTCGGCTTGCGCGCGTTCGCCCAGCGGCACGAGCACCACGTCCGGTGCTTCCGGCCGAGGCGCGTCGATCATCATCGCCAGCCGCTCTATCCCGGCCGCCCAGCCGACCGCGGGGGTGGGCGGGCCGCCGAGCGCTTCGATCAGTCCGTCGTAGCGGCCGCCGGCGATCAATGTGCCTTGCGAGCCCAGGCGGTCGGTGACGAATTCGAACGTCGTGTGGCGGTAGTAATCGAGGCCGCGCACGAGCCCGGGAT
>JBKJYX010000051.1:0-2717 GCA_046715575.1 Sphingomicrobium sp.
CCGAGACCATCCGCAGGGTCGTGCTTCCAGCGGCATTGCCGGGCGTGGTCGGTGGCGTGCTGCTGGCGGTCAGCCGGGCGATCGGCGAGACCATGATCGTGGTGATGGCCGCGGGCCTCGCCGCCAACATGACCGCCAACCCGTTCGCCAGCGTGACCACGGTCACCACCCAGATCGTCCAATTGCTCACCGGCGACCAGGAATTCGACAGCGCCAAGACGCTCGCCGCATTCGCGCTCGGGCTGGCGCTGTTCCTGATTACACTGGTCCTAAACCTGATCGCTCTGACCGTCGTGCGGCGGTATCGGGAGGCTTATGAGTAGCGCGGCCCCAGCCCGGCGGGTGAGCCCGTCCCAGGATGCGCGACTGCGCAAGCGCTATGCGGCCGAGCGGCGGTTCCATCTCGCCGGCCTGTTCGCGGTCAGCCTGTCGGCCCTGTTCCTGGCGTTCCTGCTGTTCGACATGTCGTGGAAGGGCCTGAGCGGCTTCACCCAGTACAAGGCCGCGATTTCGATCGACTTCCCTCGTTCCGACCTGATGCTCGACCCCGCGGCGATCAAGGGGCCCGATGCTGCGGAAGTCATTGCCGGCGCCGACATCGAAGGGGCTTTGGCCAAGACCGCGAGCGCGGCCTACGGTCCGGCCGCCGAGAACATGTTCGGCGCCGCGGCGGTACGATCGATCGGCCGCCAGCTGGTTCGCGATCCCGAGCTGCTCAACCGCCGCGCCACCCTGTGGCTGCCGGTCGGGAGCAAGCTCGACGTCGCGGCCAAGCAGGACGGCGACGCGGCCAGCGAAAAACTGGTCGCCCAACTCGAGGCCAAGAACGCGCTTCGCCGCGCGATCAACCGCGACTTCCTGCTGGAGTCCGACGCCACCGATCCGTCGGCGATCGGCATCTGGGGAGCGCTCAAAGGCACCTTCCTGACGATCATGGTGACGATGCTGCTCGCCTTCCCGGTCGGGGTTCTCGCCGCGGTCTATCTCGAGGAATTCGCGACTCGCAACCGCTGGACCGACGCCATTGAGGTGTCGATCAACAATCTCGCCGCGGTGCCGTCGATCATCTTCGGGCTGCTGGGCCTCGCCGTCTTCCTCAACTTCATGCACTTGCCGCGCTCGGCGCCGCTGGTCGGCGGGCTGACGCTGGCGTTGATGACTATGCCGGTGATCGTCATCGCCAGCCGCAACGCGATCATGTCGGTGCCGCCCTCGATCCGCGATGCGGCGCTGGGCGTTGGGGCGTCCAAGATGCAGGTCGTGTTCCACCATGTGCTCCCCCTCGCCCTCCCCGGCATCCTCACCGGAACCATCATCGGCATGGCCCGCGCCCTGGGCGAGACGGCGCCGCTGCTGATGATCGGCATGCGCGCCTTCATTGCCGCGCCCCCGACCGGGCTGACGACCCCGGCGACCGTCCTGCCGGTGCAGATCTTCCTTTGGTCGGACGAGGTCGACCGCGGCTTCGTCGAGAAGACCAGCGCCGCGATTATCGTGCTTTTGCTGTTCATGCTGTTGATGAACGGCCTCGCCATCTATCTTCGCAACCGCTTCGAGCAGCGCTGGTGACCAGGATGAAAGAAAAGATGCCCCTCACTTTGACGACGCCCGTGCCGACGCCTTCGGCGGCGATTGCCGCGGATGCCCATCGCCAGGATCCTGCCGCGGACGAACCGGCCGCGGCGGAGAATGTCGAGCCGCCGCAAACTCATGTCGAGGCTCCCGCCGCTGACCCGGCGGATGTCACCGAACTCGACGCCGGCCGGACGCCCAAGATGCGGGCACAAGACGTCAGCGTGTATTACGCCGAAAAGCAGGCGCTCAAGGACGTTTCGATCGACATCCACGACGACCGCGTGACCGCCTTCATCGGGCCGTCGGGCTGCGGCAAGTCGACTTTCCTGCGCACCCTGAACCGAATGAACGACACCATTCCGTCGGCCCGGGTAACCGGCCACATCGAGCTCGACGGCGAAGACATCAACAGCTCGGACATGGACGTCGTCCAGCTGCGCGCCCGCGTCGGCATGGTGTTCCAGAAGCCCAACCCCTTCCCCAAATCGATCTTCGAGAACGTCGCTTACGGGCCGCGCATTCACGGCCTCGGCAACACCAAGGCCGAGCTCGAGCAGATCGTCGAGAAATCATTGAAGCGGGCCGGGCTGTGGGAAGAGGTCAAGGACCGGCTCGCCGAAAGCGGCATTTCCTTGTCCGGCGGACAGCAGCAGCGCCTGTGCATCGCCCGCGCCATCGCCGTCGACCCCGAAGTGATCCTGATGGACGAGCCCTGTTCGGCGCTCGACCCGATCGCGACCGCCAAGATCGAGGAGCTGATCCACGAGCTTCGCGGCCGCTATGCGATTGCCATCGTCACGCACAACATGCAGCAGGCGGCGCGAGTGTCGCAACGCACCGCTTTCTTCCACCTCGGCGAGATGATCGAGTACGGCAAGACCAGCGAAATTTTCACCAATCCTACGCAGAAGCGCACGCAGGATTACATCACCGGCCGCTACGGCTGATCGGAGCTTACGCCATGCAACAGACCAGCGGACATACGCTGAAAGCGTTCGACGAGGACATCGACCGGCTGCGCGCGCTCATCAGCCAGATGGGCGGCCTCGCCGAGCATGCGATCGGCGAGGCGATGCGCTGCCTTGCCCAACGCGACACCGAAGGCGCCTTGCTGGTCGTCGCCAACGACAAGAAACTGGACG